>NZ_JACHVB010000052.1 GCF_014230085.1 Ruficoccus amylovorans
GCATCAACGCAGACGGCGACTACAGCAGGGTGTACTACGCCTCTGGTGGGTGCGACATGGTACGCCAGACGATGAAAGCCTGGGAAAGCATACTTCCTCCAGGGGATTTCTTGCGCATTCACCGCGCTCATATTATTAATATCGGGCACGTGACAACGACCTCCCAATCCGAAGGAGAATTTGCCGTCACTCTTCGTGGTGACTATCCACGCTGCACCGTCAGCCGACGACGGGTGAAGGAAGTCCTCAACCAGTTGCCTGATCAAGCGACGGATTAAGCCGAAATACTCTCCGTGCGCAGTCGTTGGTTCAGCTCAATGCAAGAGACACTTGGTAATGATGATGCTCACGGGTTCGTCGTAGTCCGAGGCGGCGGGAGAGTGTGTGCATGGCCCGGCCACGATGAAGGTTTGTCGTCAAAGTGAATTGGTCGAAGGGAACGAGCGGCTGATCCACTGCGACCAGGCGGCGTAAGAGAAGTGTGGTGGCAAGAGGCCAGCGTTCAGGATGGCCGGGATGACCGGTGATGAATTCCAAAGTCGCGGTACGGGCCTGCTGAGTCGCCACCAGCAAACCTCCTATGCCCTCGGCATTTTCCGCCACCCCGGAAAGTTCCGGGCGGTAATGTCGGCGCATAGCATCGAAGTGTCCGCGGTTGAAGTATTGCGCCCGCAGCCCCCATTCCTCGACCCGTTGCCAGTCGTCGGGACGCAGCGGGCGTACCCGCCATCCCTTGTCCGTCGCCACCTTGACCACTGGATCGTACCTGCGAAGCCGCTCGCGCAAGTGCACGCAATCGCCAAGCCAGTCCTCATCGGTCCAGTGCTCGACACTCTCAGCATAGTACCGAAAAACACCTTCCCATGAAGCAGCCTCGGGAGCGGTAGCAATGATCTCTTTGATCCCGGCGGCGTCCATTTCGGCCACAAGCGGCTGCAAGAGGGCCACTGCCTGTTTTTTTTCCAAATAACGGGGAGTAAACCGAAGCAGCAGCCAAGCCGAGGTCTTCCCCTCCACACATTTCCACGAAGCCGCCGCGATGAATCGGCCCGGAGAGCCAGTCGCCTCCCAAACCCGCGGACGCCAGCCGGGCTCAAGCTGCCCGGGAGCCTGAAGCATGGCCTGTAGGCGTTTCCACTCGTGAAGACTGGGAGAACGATAGATGACCTCTTCCCCGTGCAGCAGGTTCTCGATTCTCTCTGTAAGATCCGGAACCATCCCTTGTACCCGCTGCCCCTGCCTCGGAATCACCGGGATGTACTCGGGCTTTAGCCGCTCCCTCTCCGATGCCCGAAGGCGGGCGGCGGATGCCTCGCGCAATGTGTGCTCGTCTTCCTCAGGCGCAACGGAGTCAGGCCACACCAGTTCATCGACACGACGGGGGTGAAGCTGTTCGACGGCGGTGCGGACTTCCGGCCAGGCTGGCGCAAGGCGATGAGCCTCGACCAATGCGCTCCAGCATTCCTCACTCCGCTGCTGCCCGTGAAGCGACCGCGCCAACAGCAGATGTGCATGCCCGAGGCGGGGATTGCCGGCCAGGACATGGCGGGAAGCCTCTTCGGCATCCTCATAGCGATGAAAGTGCAGATAACAGCGGGCCAGGCCGAGCCAGACGTCGTTGGCGGGGCGCACCATGAGTTCCCCGCTGAGCAACTCCGCAGCCTCGTCCCACCTGTCCGTCGCCCTCAGGGCCCGAGCGAGGGATGAGACAAGGATGGGCGGCAACAGACCCGCCTGCTGCGGAATGGGGATGAGCCCCAACAACTCTTCGTGACGTCGCATCAGGCCGGCAATCAGGGCACGCCGCCAGCACGTCCGGGGCTCTTCGTCCCGCTCATGATCACGAAGAACCTCAACCGTTTCCTCCGCCAACCTGCCCAGTCCCAACCGGGCTTGGCAACAAGCCAGCCAGAAGGCGTAACGGGTTGATTCGGGATGCTGCCAAAGGGCATGCTCCAGAAATGGCAAAGCCTGCTGATGACGTCCGGCTTCATACAAATCCACCCCGAGGTTGAAGCAATACGGCACGTCCTGCGGCAGCGACGGAAGAGAGCTGGCCGAAGGTACCTGGCCGCCGCTCATGCGTTTACTCCACGACGGAATTGATGGCGACGGCTCTGAGCCAGCGAACAATTCTGTCAAAACATGGCCATCCTGATCCGCGCTGGCCGGAAGCCCCAGGCTGTGAAGCACGGTCGGCGCGATATCGAGCAGACTGAGCGTGCCGAGCTGCACGCCTTCGCGCAAGCCCGGTCCGGATGCGGCGAACAGTCCGAAGCCCGCCGGGCGCAGCGGGTGTGCGTTTGCCCCGGCGGAATCGAGAACGGGACGGCCTCGGGTTGAAACGAGAATCGTACGCACGTCCGCCCCCACCGTATGCAACAAATCCGCCAGCAACAGATCCTGCAAGCGACAGGCTCCCTCGACCACGTCCGCGTAACGTTCGACCGCGGCACGGGGTGCTGTAGAGTTCTCTCCCGCCGAATAGGGTGCAAAATGACGAAGGATATTTTCCAGAAATGGGAAATAGACAACGGCCAGTTCCCAAGGCTCCGTTTCCATCAAACTGACAGCCACGTTGTGGATGGAGTAAAGGTCGGCCAAACACCCGGCCAGAATCCTCGCCAAGGGATCTTCAGCGGCGATCCTCGCGTCCAGCCGGGGGCAGAGCAAGCGCATGATTTTCGGATCAAGGCTCTCCACAGACACCCGCAATCCTTGCAATTCCCCCGCCAGCCCAGCCGGTTGAACATCCGCTTGGTCACCCTGAAAAAAAGACCTGCCGACATACACGCCCTCGACCACCCGAGCGGTGCTGCCATCCGGACCGCCTACCACGAGGGTCGGCCGTCCTTCCGCGCTCAAAATGTCCCAGAGAGTCGGCGTCTGCGGAGCGCCGTTTTTGGACGAGGGAAGCGGGGTATTTTCGCCGACCGCCGGCTCACCCCATACGCCGTGGCGCCAGGCCCGCTGGCCGGTCACAGCGCTGGCGTAAAGCATCGAAGGAGAAAAAGGCGGCAGACTGACCACATTTCCCATCGCCCCCCGTTTGGAAAATGCCTGCATCACCGGCAGGCGACCATCCGCTATCCCGGAAGAAAGCAGCGGCCAGTCGGCCCCTTCCCAGAAGAGCAAGACGGTTTTCACAGGGGCAGCCATGCAAAATAACATGAGCCGGAGCAGAACTCCGGCTCATCGAGTGAAATCTCTCAAAAGCTCCCCCCTCAGGCGGACTTGGCGGCCTTACGGCGACGGCGGGCCGCGAAGGCCGCGGCGGAACCTGCGGCTGCAAGACCAAGCAGCGCGGCGGTCTCGCCGGGCTCGGGCACAGGGGTACCGTCGCCGGCTTTGATAGCAGCGCCCGTGTCGTCATAGGCGAAGCCGTAGAGAGTGAGCGTGTAGTCAAAATCACTGACCTGCTCGACGCTGAAATACGCCCAGCCATAATAAGTTTCACCGCCACTTTCGAATCGATATCCGGCATACCCCGGCGTTCCGGTAACCGTGTCCCAGTTCGCCCCTAAATCCGATAAGTTACCATCATAGTCCGACGTATCGTCAATCAGTGCGCCTTCGGCAAATTGTATAGTGTCAAGATCGTAAGGCGCATTTTCCGTGACAGCGGCCTCATAAGTCCCCTCTGTTATATTGCCATATGTGTAAGGGAAGCCCTTTTCATAGATAGCAAAACTCCAGTCGTATTCCGAGCTCGGGCTGTCCGTAAAGTCTTGGTTAATAAAGTTAAACCAAATACCTCCGTCTGAGAAGTAGCCCCCCGGACCGGTTCCGGTGTAGATGATTTCACCATGAAGTTGGCCCACTCCCACCAAGGCGGGAAGCGTAGCCAGCAGTTTTGTGGATCTCGGCAGCGGTGTGTTTTTCATAGCTTATTTGGTCGATTTCAGGGAGGGATACAGGTGAGGCATATGCCTCATGTCTGGGATGCTATGATTATACCGTGATACCACAAGAAAAATCTGCAGAAATGATACGTTTTCCTAACCCCTAAAAAGAGCCCCGCTTTACACCGCCTCTGGGCAACACGTTTCGACCCTGAAAAGGACGAACATTCCTACGATCCAGACGTTTTCGTTACCAAAATGCGAACTGCATGGTATCGAGTCGATTTGAGGATGTTCTCAAAGTCCTTCAACATGAGGGACTTACTGGAAAAGTGCGAACCGGAACCGGAAGTTCGCAATAAGAAACAAAGTGGCGGAGAGGGAGGGATTCGAACCCCCGGTACCTTGCGGTACACCTGATTTCGAGTCAGGCACAATCGGCCACTCTGCCACCTCTCCAGCGTAAGGGGGTAACCAATAGGGGTATCCGGGCAGGATTCAACATCGAAATACGTATAGGCGCGTGTTTTTGGAAACGGACACAGCTCATTGAGTGAAAACCTCTTGCTCGTTCCCGCTCAAGACACAGTTGCCGGTTGTGAGGTTTGGACAGAATCATTCAAATCCATCGGTCTTTAATTACTTGACAGACCCACCCATTAATGAAATTTATATTTGAATAATAAAACATAGATGCCGGGATATCGAGGCTGGTCATCCGTGTGGCTCGCTCGCGATCCACTAGATACTTCAAGCATAAATACCCGGATATTTGAGTGAGGCAAAAAACATTTGCCAGCAAGCTAGGTAATTGCCATCTAGGGTTTTAGCAATATCGCATTTTCTTTTGACTGCTGACTATGAAAAAACTGTGTGCTGCCTTCGTAACCCTGCTGCTCGCTCTCCCCGCTTTTGGCCAACAAGCCACCATCGTGAATGGCAAGGCCGCTTCCATGGACAACTTCTCCTTCAAATGGGAGAATGACACCTTTGCCGGGACCGACAAATGGTACACGAACGGGCTGGAGTTCAATTGGACGCTTGCCGATGTACGCACTTGGGACACCCCCACCGACAGCGAAGCCTGGGCTCAGGGCAATTTCTCCTCCAAGCTGCCGGACTGGGCGCAGTTTCTGGTCTCCACCCTGCCCTTTTCCGAGGATTACGACAACAACCAGTACCGGGTAGGCTTCAGTTTCGGCCAGAACATGTACACCCCGGCGAACATCCGCATCGCCGCCCCCCAGCCCAATGATCGCCCGTGGGCAGGCTGGCTTTATCTGGCTCCCTCTTTCATTGTCCAGGGCGAGAACCGCATGGACGTTTTTGAGCTGTCTTTCGGTGTGGTCGGTTCCTGGTCCGGGGCCGAGGCCACCCAGAAGTTCATCCACGACGACATCCTGCACACCACTCAACCGATGGGCTGGAGCAATCAACTCGCCAACGAGTTCGCCTTCAACCTCTCCTGGCAGCGCTACTGGAGATACCAGCTCACGGACGAAATCAGCAAGACCTTCGGGGCCGACTTTGTCGGGAACGCCGGGTTCACCGCAGGGAACGTCTATGTCTATGGTAACGCCGGGTTCATGTTCCGCGCCGGGTACAACATCCCTCACGACTACGGCACTTCGCTCATCCGCCCGGCGGGCACGTACGGCAACCCCGTCAATAACAGCGATCCCCGCCTGGCCGATTCGCTCGATTTCAGCATCTATGGCTTCGCCGGTACCCAGCAGTACATCATGGGGCGCAATATCTTTCTCCAGGGCAACACGTTCGCCAATAGCGCCAGCATCGGCATGAAAAACTGGGTCGGTGACTTCAGCATGGGCATTGGCGCCACCACCGGGCCGTTCATGTGCAACTTCACCATGAACTGGCGCTCGAATGAGTTCGACGGTGAAAGCGGCGGTCAGTGGTTTGGCTCGCTCAATATGAGCGTGCTTTTCTAGCGCCTGTTCAGGCAAACGAAAAAGATCCTAGCCGCACCCTCGCCTGCAAATAGGATAACGATTTCTCACAGAAGGCCGGGAAGAACTGTAAATGTCGTCGCTTGACGGCTTTTTACGCTCTTCCCGGCCTTCCTGTTTAAAATGCCGCCGAGTATTCGCTGGGGTAACTACATGCCGATGTAGGCAATGGTCTCCAGAATGGCGGCTTGGATATGCTGGATGGCACGGGCGAGCGCCTGCCCGATGAAGTCCATTTTGGCCACCTCGGCGATGCGGGGGCGGGCCTTCTCCAGCTCCTGTTCGGTGAAGACATAGGGGCTTAGGTCGCAGGCCTTCATCAGGCAGATGATGACCACGTCCTTGGGGTCCGGGATGGCCCCGCTCAGAATCACCTCGCGGATGCGGGACTTGACCTCGGCCTCCTGCGAGCCGTCGATCACCGGGTAGCGCCGCTCGGGCATGACCCAGAGGAAGCGGCATTTCTCCTGTTTAAGAATCCCCTTGGCAATCAGCCCTTCAAAAAGCTTCTTGCGCACCTCGCCGATATTGCGCAGCCCGGCCGACAGCGCGTTCTGGATGGGCAGCCGGTCACGGTCCTTCGGCATGGCACCGAGCACCAGGTCGAGCAGATCGTCGCCGGTCGGTTCCCGGTCGAGGACGGCCAGTTCCTTTTCGTCGGTGTCGATCTTGCCCGCGAACGCCAGCTCCATCAGCAAGGCTCCGACAAGGGCCAGGTCAAGCGCCCGGTCGGGCAAGGGATGCAGCTTGCCGCTGGAGTCATCCAGGGCCAGCAACAGGATTTCTTCGGCAAAACGCAGTGACATGGGAAGAGAGATCGGCTCGGGTTCGTGATGCGTGTCAAAGCGTCGCCGGGAGCGAAATACCGACGACGCACGGGGTATAACTTCACTTTCTCAATAGTCTCACCGCCCCACCCTTAGCAATCTCAAATTCTCAGGGCGCTACCGCCCCCCTGCCCCGCGCATCTGCCCCCGGCCTCCGACGACACAAAATCGCGCTTGCCTTTGGCCGGGCAGTATTTGGGATAGGCTCCCTATGAGCGACAACTCAATCCCCATGAAAGGTCTCGGCACGCGTGCCGTCCACGCCGGGCAACCGGTTGACAGCGACACAGGCTCGCGCGCGCTTCCCATTTACCAGACGACCAGTTTTGTCTTTAAAGACACCGACCAGGCGGCCAACCGCTTCGGCCTGAAGGAGCTTGGCCCGATCTACACCCGCCTGGGCAACCCGACCACCGACGCCCTCGAAGCCCGTGTGGCCGCGCTCGACGGCGGCAGCGCCGGCCTGGCCCACAGCAGCGGCTCCGCCGCCATCACCAACGCCATCCTCAACCTGGCCGGCAGCGGCGACCACATCGTCTCGGTCGCCCAGCTCTACGGCGGCACCTACAACCTTTTCCACTACACCCTGCCCAAGCTCGGGATCGAGGTCAGCTTCGTGGACGGGGACGACCCCGAGAACTTCCGCAAGGCCACCAAAGCCAACACCAAGGCCTATTTCGGGGAAAGCCTCGGCAACCCCCGCCTGAACGTCTTCCCCTTCGATGAAGTCGCCGCCATCGGCAAGGAAATGGGCATCCCGCTCATCATTGACAACACCGTCACCCCGCTGATCTGCCGCCCCATCGAGCACGGCTGCAACGTCGTCGCCTACAGCACCACGAAGTTCCTCGGCGGCCACGGTGTGGCCATCGGCGGGATGATCGTGGACGGGGGCAACTTCGACTGGGGCCAGGGCCGCCACCCCGGCTTCACCGAGCCGGACAACAGCTATCACGGCCTCGTCCACTGGGACGCCTTCAAGGCCTTCGCGCCCGTGGGCGGGGCCAATGTCGCCTACGCCTTCAAGATGCGCCTGCAACTGCTGCGCGACACCGGCAACTGCCCCTCGCCGCACAACAGCTGGCTCACCCTGCTCGGCGTCGAAACCGTCCACCTGCGCATGCAGCGCCACTGCGAGAACGCGCTCAAGGTAGCCGAGTTCCTGGCCGCGCACGACAAGGTCAGTTGGGTCAACTACCCCGGCCTCAAGGACCACCCCGACCACGAAAGGGCCAAGAAGTACCTCAAGGGTGGCTTTGGCGCGCTGCTGGGCTTCGGGATCAAGGGCGGGGCCGAGGCGGGCCGCAAGTTCATCGAGAGCCTCAAACTCTTCAGCCACCTGGCCAACATCGGCGACGCCAAGAGCCTGGCCATCCACCCGGCCACCACCACCCACAGCCAGCTCAGCGAGGACGAACTGATCTCCGCCGGGGTCACCCCCGACTTCATCCGCCTGAGTATCGGGATCGAGGACTTCGAGGACATCCAGGCCGACCTCGAACAAGCCCTCGCCCGCGCCTGACGGACGGTACCCGCAGACAATTAACCGGCTGATTTTTCAAAGCCGCGACGCATCACGATGCTCGCGGCTTTTTTTATTGCTCACACGGAGGCACAGAGGCACGGAGAGCAAATTGCAGCCATTTAGGCGTCACGCCCATTCGGGCTTTTAGCAGGCAGCTACGACTTTATTTAAACCTTTCCCAAAAACATCCGCCAACGCGCGAAGCGCCCCAAGATTTCCATAAAAAAACCCTCCGTGCCTCTGTGCCTCCGTGTGAGCTCCCTCTTGGAAAAATTCAGTCCTGTCGCGGATAGAGCCAGTTGGCAAAAACACGGCTGAGGAACGGCATGACAAAGAAGGCCATCAGGTAACTCACGATGGGGACCGACACCAACAGGCGCGCCCAGACCGGAAGCCCGCCCATCAGCGGCCCCAGAGCAAAGAGCGTCAGGTTGACCAGCGGGTAAACGCACAGGAAAGTCACGACCCACATTTTCCACTTGTTGGGCCGGGGGGCGCAGCTCAGGCGCTCGGGCGGCGGGAACCACGGCTCGTAACCCTGGAGGCGGGACATGCGCTCGTCCTCAATCATCGGCTCCAGTTCGCGGTACCACTGGCGGCAGGTTTCGGACTCCTGCCAGGCGACCAGCGCTTTGACACTGTCGAAGTGCACGATCACGTCAAAGGTGTCCCGGCGCTCGCCGTGACGCTCCAGCGTCTGGCTGCCCAGGTAGCCGGGGAACCCGGCCGCAGCGGCGCGAATACCCTGCGTCCATGCCTCCATCCGGTCCTCGCAGCCCGCCTTGACGCGACGGGAGATGAACAAGGTGACCGGCTCTGACATAGGTGTTCGGGTCGCGGCGGGAAGGTTTCGCCCTTCCCGCCCCCAAGGAAGAAATTTATTTATCCAGACCGAAACCGTCGTGGACCGCCTGGCAGGCCTTGACGGCATCCTCCAGCTCGATCGCCACCGAGATGCGGATTTCGGAGGTGGAGATCATCTGGATATTGACGCCGTTGTCGGCCAGGATGCTGAAGAGCGTGGCGGCCACCCCGGCGTGGCTGCGCATACCGACGCCGACCACGGAGACCTTGGCCACGTCGCCCACGTAGTTTACGGTGCCCCCGCCCATTTCGGTGAGCGACTTTTCCACCGCCTCGACCGCGCGATGCACATCGTCCTTGCTCACGGTAAAGGTGAGGTTGGCGGCGCCGCCGCGGCCGATGTTCTGCACGATCATGTCAACCAGCACGTTGGCATCGCCGAGGGCCTTGAAGACCTTGGCGGCGGTTCCCGGCGTGTCCGGCAGGTCGCTGACGGCGATCTTCGCCTGATTCTTGTCGAGAGCGACGCCGCTGACGACGACGTCTTCCATGGAAGGGACTTCGGCTTTCACAATGGTTCCGGGGTTGTGGTTAAAACTGCTGCGGACTTCAAATACGACGTTGTGCTTCTGGGAAAACTCGACCGCGCGGGCCTGCATGACCTTGCTGCCCATCGAGGCCAGTTCGAGCATTTCCTCGTAGGAGATTTCCTCGATCTTGCGGGCATTGGGGACGACACGCGGGTCGGCGGTGTAAACCCCTTCCACATCGGTGTAGATCTGGCAGACGTCGGCTTTGAGGCCGGCGGCCAGGGCCACGGCGGAGAGGTCGCTGCCCCCGCGCCCGAGCGTGGTGATCTCGCCCTCCTCGTCCTGCCCCTGGAATCCGGCCACGATCACGACCTTACCCTCGGCCAGACGGTCGGGGATGTCGCCGCCGGTGATGTCGCGGATGCGCGCGCGGGTGTGGGCGGCGTCGGTACGGAAACCGGCCTGATAGCCCAGCCGTGAGACGGCGGGGATACCGAGCGCATGCAGCGCCATGGCGGTCAGGGCGATGGTTTCCTGCTCACCACAGGCCAGAAGCATATCCATCTCCCGCTCGTCGGGACGGGGATTAAGCTCCTTGGCTCGGGCGACCAGCTCGTTAGTCACGCCGCCGCGGGCGGAAACCACCACTGCGACCTGGTGACCTTCGTCCACCGTCTTCTTGATGCGCTGGGCAACGTTGCGGATGCGGTCAACATCCTTGACTGACGTGCCGCCGTATTTCTGTACAATCAGGGCCATGACAAAACCGTCAAGGAAGCCGAATTTCCCGCTCACTTCAAGCGTGAAAGACGGGAGCGCCGCCTTGTCCCCCCAACACCGTATGAATACTGGATCGGAACGTCATTACCGGCTGCCCCGGAACCGGATTCTCCCGGCGACCGGCCCCTCTGCGCAAACAGAAACGCTAAGCGAACCGGCGGCGTGCATTTATGCTCCTAATTAGAGCATCTTCAGAAATATAATAGCCACAATCGTTAAATGGTTAAATGGCCAATTGTTAATTGTTGGATAAAGAACGGAGAAAACAGCAATTAGCTATTTTTAACCATTTAGCCATTTGGCCTTTTTGTGGCATCGCCTTCGGGTTCGCCGTCGGCTGGTTCCGGCCCGTCGGCGGGCTTTTCGAGCGCCTTACCCAGCAGCCGAAACGAGTGGCCCTTCGCCCGCTTTTCATAGTAGCGTAAGCAGATCAGGTAGACCGCGTGGAGGATCAGGCTCAGGAGAATACCCAGGATCAGCCCGCCGACCGCCGTCTGCACCCACCCGTCAAAGATCCGCTGCATGATGCTGAGCTGGACTTCGGGTTCAAGGTCGCCGCTGTACAGCTCCACAATTTCGGGCGTGATGTCCTCGGAAAGATCGGGCTTGCCAAAAACATCAAAAACGTAGGCCCCGACCTTGTAGTCGGCGTAGTAGATCGGCACAATTGTGAACGGATTCGTAATCAGGGTCAGCCCGGCGGCGACCATCAGGTTCGAGCGCATCATCAGCGCCAGTACGCTGGCCAGCGGTGTCTGCGGCGTAGGCGGAGGCAGCATGGCCAGGATGCACCCGATGTAGATCGACCGCACCACCTGCCTGCGCCGGAACGACCACAGATACGAACGCGCACGAGCCGTTTTCGCGAACCACTTGAGCACCGGGTAGCGGTGGATATTCGTCCGCCGTGGCAGCGGGCGCATGATGCGTTTCAGGCGGCGGACGCGGCGAAAGCTCTCCTGACGTTTCTTTTCTTCGGAAGACATTTTTCCAGGCTGAAGAGCCAAGGCATCAAACCGCGCCATCGAAGACAACCGGAAACTCAAAGTCAGAGTCCTCGACCTGTGCAAGGACCAGTCCTTGACCTGTGATCCTGCGGATCACAGATATCCCCGTTAAGGCGGAGGCATGGGCAACGACGATTGATGCCAACTCAAACGAACTTCGCTGCGTCCCGCACAGGCAGGATACGAGACCGTAGACAAATGGGTCGCGATTGCGAGGGGCTGAGGTGGTTCCGTTGAGGGTTTCCTTGAAGGGAGACAAATCCTATCTCCCCTTTCACAGGCGGCGGGCTTACGGGTTGAAAATACGCAGCAGGAAGGGCGTCTCCAGCACGGAACCGAGCCGCTTCAGGCTCTTGAGGGTGGCGGAGACGACTTTTTCGTTGGACTGGTGGGTCGTGAAAAGCAGCGTCGCCGTGCCCTCCCCGGCCTCCTGATGCTGGGTCATGGTGGCGATGGAAAGCCCTTCGCGGGAGATGACATCCGTCACCCGCGCCAGGACGCCGGGCTGGTCCTTCACCCGCAGGCGCAGGTAGTAGGCCGAGCGGATCGCCTCCGGCCCGGCCAGCTCGACCTCTGCGCCCAGCGCGGCGTAAACGTCCTCGTCCTCCTCGCAGATGAACGGCGCTGGCACGCCCTTGAGCAGATAAACGGCGTCAGCGATGTCGCTGATGACGGCGCTGGAGGTAGCGTCCTGCCCTGCTCCGCGCCCCACGAGGAGCGTCGTGCCAACCACGTCGCCGGTCAAACTGACCCCGTTGTAGACCTCGTCCACACTGGCCATCAGTTCGCGCTTCGAGATCAGCGCCGGGTGGAGGCGCACGCTCAGGCAGTTGGTTGAAAAGTCACGACTGATGACGGCCAGCAGCTTGATCTTGCAGCCCAGCTCACGGGCGTAAGCGATGTCGTACTGGGTGATCCCCCGGATGCCCTCGACGAGCATTTCCTTCAGCTTGACCCAACGTCCATGCGCCAGATAGGCCAGGATGACGGCCTTGTGGGCGGCGTCCCAGCCATCGAGGTCGAGCGACTCGTCCGCCTCGACGTAGCCAAGGGAGCGGGCATCGTCGAGGATATCGGGGAAGCTCAGTCCCTCACGTTCCATGCGCGTAAGGATGTAATTTGAAGTGCCGTTGAGGATTCCGTAAATGAGTGAAAAACGGTTGGCCACGAGCCCCTCGCGCAGGGTCTTGATAATCGGGATGCCACCGGCCACGCTGGCCTCGAAAAAGTAATGCGTCCCGGCCCGGCGGGCGGCGCTGAAAATCTCCTCCCCGTGTTTGCAGATGAGAGCCTTGTTGGCGGAGACCACGATCTTGCCCGCCTTGAGCGCGCGCAGGGTCAGGGTGCGGGCCAGCTTGGTGCCACCGATCAGTTCGCAGACGATGTCGATGGAGGGGTCGTCCACCACCGCGTAGGGGTCGTCCGTCAGACGCGAAGCCGGGACGCGCACCTCGCGCTTCTTCTTCAGGTCGGAGACGGCCGCCCGCACCAACTCCAGCTTGACGCCCAGCCGGCGCTCCAGCGCCGAGTCGTTCCCCTGAAGGTGCTTCCACACGCCCTGACCGACCGTACCGAAGCCCAGCAGCCCGATCCGGATAACCTGTTTGCTCTGTTTTTTCTGTTCCACGAAGCGGGTGATTTAGACGGATTTTCCCGTCCGCGGAAAGGGAAAAGCACCGTTTCGGCAAAGATCGTGCTGCTCCAGGGGACGGCCACCACTCATTTCAACTCAAGCGCCACAGGTCCAGCCTGCCAACCGTCCGATCAAGGCTGGACTATCAGTTTATTATTTCGTCCGCGCCCCCAACATAAGTTCAGGAACCATGTCTTGAAAAAAGGGTCTAGTATACCTTCTGCGCACACCGTCCATGTATCTATGACCATGCTGATGTATCGACCGTTACTTATTCTCGCATCCTTTTCGTTCTGCTTTTTGGGACAAACCGCCTTCGCCCGCCTTTGGACCTCCAGCGACGGACGCACGCTCGAAGCAGACTATGTCGGTGCCGACGCCTACGCGGTGACGGTTCAGCGCGCCCTCGACGGGGTGCAGTTCCAGATACCGTTGGACAGGCTTTCCGAGGAGGACCGTGCCTTCGTCGAAACCCGGCTCAGCGAAAAAAACACGTCCGGCACCTCCTCCCAGCCGCCCGCTGCCAACGCGCGAGGCCCCCTCAAGACCGTTTCCGTGCTCGGCCCCAATGCCGGGGACGCCGCCTTTCGTGATTTCGATAACGGGCTGAACTGGGCCGACGGCCTGTTATTCAAAACAGACATCACTCCTGCGACCCTCGCCTACGGAGAACGCTGGCTCAAATACGGATCGGACCGAATGGGCATCCGCCAACTCAATGCCATCCTCGTCAGCCCGGACGAAATTGCCGGCCTTAACGGACAGTTAATCGTCACCACCCCAGGCACCCGCCTGAAAGAAGACTACCTCTTCGCCACCGGTAACATGCCGCTCTACGTCGAAAGCACAGACGGCATTGAGGCGGAGGGCTGGCTGCTCGTTGTCGCCAACGAAAGCGACAGCCCCAACTTCGCCCGGACCGAACTGATGAAGGTGCGCTCCGTCAACGCCGCTCTGGGCCGCGTCGATGTGGAGCGCTTCAGCAACATCCCGCAACACTACGAATGGAGAAATGGCGACTGGATCATGCGTGTCCCCAACTTTGGAAACGGCAATACCGGGCCCTTGTTATTGCTAAATCCGGATTCCGAGGAAGCGGTTGATTTCGCCGTCCAGCGTGTCGAAAGACTGATCACCGGGCGCGCCGGAGAGATTATCTGGAAATACGTCATCCTCAACCACAATAATGCGCTGGCCAATGTCGCCAATGCGATCAACAACGGCCTCGCTGTTGACTTGAACAATGACGGAGAAGCTGACATCAGACCGGTTGTCATGGCCAAGGCCGCAGACTTGCTGGCACGCATTGCCCGCGGACTTGAGGCACGAGGCGGAGAAAACATCACCGTCCTGACGACCCTCGACGAACACCCCGCCCAGGGAATACTTGAAGGCGGCACCACCGGCATTTACTTCTCCGACAACAATAACAACAACGGCCCCAAAAATCCCCACCATTTCTCGTCATGGCTCAATAGCCTCGCCTACCTGGGGCCGCAGACATCGGTTCGTGTGTTTGCCCCCTCCGATTCGATTGGCTCAGCCCTGAGCGTTTTCTTCGCGGACGATATCGTCCTCAACGGCAAGGCCGCCCTGACCAGAAACGAAATTCTCTATCACGCCGGAGACAGTAAGTTTGACTGGCTCGGCCTTCCGAAGGGCCCCGTCGAGCATCTGGCTCAGCCCTTGGGCACCCTCCAACCGCTTGACGCCGAGTTTGTCACCGTCGGCCCCGGTGTCAGCGCAACCCGTGAAGGCGACGCGTGGACCATCGAGGGGACCGAGGGGCGCCCGACCAGCTTCCGCCTTAGCCTGCCCGCACAGGAAACCCCGGATCTGCTGCTCACACTCGCGGCCAACACGACCGCAGAAGGTTACCTGACCGTTTCCCTCGCCCCACGCCAACAACCCTTTCACCCCACGCCCTACGCAACTGGCTGGATAACCGAAAACGGAGCCAAATACTTCTACCCTGGCGATGAGAGCTACAACGCCACTTCGGCTTACAATGCCCGCACCCTGCGCACCTATAGCTGGCGGGTTCATCCGAAAAAGCAGGGGAGTTTCATCGATCTCTACCTGGCCGTGCCCCAGGAAACGCCCTCCCTCGTATTCGCCTGGCGAGGCGCGGAAGGGACGACAGGCACCGTCGCCCTCGTCTCCGAAACGGGTGAAACCGGCGAACCCATCCTCCAAAAAGAACTCATCCCCGACGGTCCCGCAAAAAAAATATTCTCGAAAATAGATCTGACCGAGTACGCAGAGCAGATGATCCGCCTGCGCTTCACCGTAAACGGCCCCGAGAGTGAGCCTCCTGCCACCCTGACTTCTCTCTCCAACCTGAAACTAACCAGTGACGATTCCTCCCGGGAACTCTCCCCATTCCCCCGCTCACTACTTGAAAGCCCGGTCAACGCAAACACCGGGGAAATCAGCTTCTACTTCAGCGACCTCCCGCCATCCGCACCGTTTGAACTGGAATTCACCTGGCACGGCAGCACGCCTTTAATCCTCAAGAACCTGCACCGGGCAGATAAAGATGTCATCGCCTACCGCCTGTTCGAGCATGGCATCTGCCTCATCAACCCGTCCTCCAAACCCTACCCCCTCGATTTGGCCAAGGCATTCCCGAAAAAGAAGTTCGCCTATGCCTCGGGTTCCAACAGTGGCAGCCGTGTCTATGGCAGCATTCCCCTCCCTGCCGCCAGCGCAGCAGTTTACGAATTAGACTAAGTGCCCATCCGCCAGCCAAGCCCGGCCCAAATAAGTCTTGCACCTTCGAAGGGCATAACCATGATACCGGCCTTTCCCCGGGGCGCTTAGCTCAGTTGGCTAGAGCAACTGGTTTACACCCAGTAGGTCGCAGGTTCGAGCCCTGCAGCGCCCACCATGTTGAATTTCTCCCGCAATCCCCTCAAGTAAGCCCTCTATACGGTTAAAACGCTGTTCAACAGCAGGTTGCACTCCTGTCTTTTTTTGACTATTTATGTCATTATTTGTCATACTTTGCACATCTCTGCCTGATTTCTGTAGCACTATGTGTAGCAATTCAGAATCACCATCCAATCTAGGCAGTTGCTCCAGTGACCACCTCAAACCAGCACAATAATGATCCCTTAGAAGTTGGAATACGCGGTTTAAGAAATACTGTAGCCACAATCGCTAAATGGCTAATTGTTGGATGAGAAACGTAGAAAACAGCAATTAGCCATTTAACTATTTAGCCATTCGGTCTTTGAGCAGGCATCGCCTGGCTATTCTGCCACGGCCATCAAGCCACGGATACCATCGAACAATATCTGCGCGGCCAGAGCGGTAAGCATCAGTCCCGTCAAGCGACTCAGGATAGTGATACCCAGCTTACCGAGGACACGCTCCACCTTGGCGCTTAGAAACAGCAAGACCCCGACCCCGACGACGGCGAGCAGGACGCCCACAATGCTGGGCAGATGCAGCCCATGCTCCCGCATATCCGCCCCCATCACGAGCAGTGTGCCGGTCGTTGCCGGCCCCACCGTCACGGGAATGGCCAGGGGTACAACAGCAGCGGTTTTCATGTCCTCGATATCCGGCTTTTGTTGATTCAAGGGGCGGGCACTTTCCCGTGCCAGGGCGATGCCACTCAGAAACAACAGCGTCCCCGCCCCCACGCGAAAGGCATCCAAGGTAATGCCAAACAGGTCAAAGAGGTAGCCACCAAAAAACAACAGCACGGAGACCACAGCCAACACCGCGAGAGTCACGCGGACAGCCATTGAGCGCCGCTCGGAAGCCGTCAGGTTCGCCGTGTAAGTCAGGAAAACAGACAAGACGAAAAAGGGCGTCAGCAGCAGGAAGAATTTTATCCAGACGCTAATGAAAGCAAGAAACATGAGGCTACTTCCTATGAGTCAGAAGGGACCGATCCAAACCAAAAAAGCGAACCGGCTGTTCTTCATTCAACGACAACGGCGACAACTCTTTCCCGTCCGGACGCCATCCGGGGAAAAGGCACCCTCGCCATACCAATGGCGAGGGTGTGTCTCCCGAACGCGCTCAGGATGACAAATGCGCAAGATCCCCGAGCCTACGAACGCGGGAAGTCAGCAATATCGAGCAAACTGCACGGGAAACATGCTTTTCCCAGAGCGCGGCTCAGCGCGATCATCGCGTACGAGGTGCAGCGGATATTGACATAATCCCCGTGCCCGAACTGGCACCGATTATCCATCCCGAGAAAAGCCCCGTCAACGTTCTCGCCGATACCCTTTTGCTGTATACTCAGCAGATAGGCGAAATTTTTATCCACCAGGCTGTCTATCGCCTGATGTTCGGACTCGGGTGCTATTTCGCGATAGGCCATCAGGAAAATGGCTGTTGTCGCCGAGCCGACCTCAACCACGGGATCAAAGAACGATCCGTCGGCGCTGACATGCTTCTCCAGCCACCGGAAGTAGGCCGAGGCGCGCCCGAGGTATTCCTCGCGCTTGTGCACGCGGTAAGCTTCAACCAGGGCAATGCCGCCGAAGTCGTCATTAACGCGGTGCATCTGCTGCCAGTCCTTGCCCCATTCTCTAGTATTTTTTCCGATCCGGTCGATGATGATAGTGATCTCTCCCTGCGCATCGATGAAATGCTTCACGTAGTAGTTCGCCATCCGGTAGGCCGCATCCGAGTAACGCATGTCGCTGGTGGCTTCATACAGCTCCATCAGGAACAAGATTCCCCCCGACTGAAAGCTGCCCGTGGTTTCGTCCGAAGCGATACCCCCTTCACCGAGTCGCACCGTTGCTGCGATCCAGTCATCAAAGCAGGCATACTTCAGCATCCAATCCGCGTAAAGGACAGCACGCTCCAGGTAATCCTGAATCCCGCTAAAGCGATAATACCCCAAATACGCCCAGGCCACCGACAAGGCATCGCGCGGATGGGACCAGTTCGTCTGCGGGGTTTCTTCTCGAATCGCACCAAAGCAGGCGGGCTTCCGCGCATCCAGTATCTGCAAAGACTTCAGATAGTCCATCGCCCGGGAGACAGCTTCCCGGTCCTTCTCCCGCCCGCCGAGCCGGTAGGCCCCCAGAAGAGCGAACACGGCAAAGGACGTCTGCCACCCGGTGCTTGACCACTGCTGGCCGGTTTTCAGGTTAACCGCGTACTTGAAGCGACCCCGGTCAGCGCTTTCGATATCCGTATTCTGCGTCCGGGTCATCCAGTCCGCAGCGGCCAATAAGGCCGCGCTCAGTGATTCTTTTTGAATGTGTTCCATAGGATTTCAATGTTTAGGAAATCGTTGATACAGCGGCCTCTTTCGCCGCGGACAAACGGGCCTGCCGGGCTCCTACCCAGCGCATGAGCACTCCCGTCAGGGCCACCGATGAAGCCAGACAAAGGATGACGACCCGGCCGCCAAGCGGATTCGGAACCAGCAGCAGGAGAAAGAAGAAGCTGCTGATGCCGAGCACGAAATTGCCGAGAATTTTCAACTGGCTCAGGTCATTGGCCTTGCCCACCTCTTTCTCGAAATCTACCGGCAGGTGCATTTTCGTAAAAAACTCCTCCACCTTGGTGCGGTACGCCTGGCTGGCGCTTTTCCAGAACAGCATCGAGGAAAGGAAGCCCGCCGTCCCACAGCCGACGTTGATAAACACCTTCTGCTGAAAGCTCCACTCCAGACCAAAGGCAAATGCCAGTAGCGAAGGCATCAACCCGCAAAAGACGGCAAACACGGCCGACCAGGCAGGCACGCGTTTGACGAACATCCCCAGTAGCATCGGCACCGACATGGGCGCCCCCAGCATCGACGCCAGCGCCAACATAAACTCGAACATCCCAGCCTTGCCCATGAGCGAGTAGTACAGCGCGATCCCCATCACGACCAGGCCGAGCGCCAGCGAGACCCATCGGCTCCAGACCAGTTCGCGCTCTGCCTCCATCGGCTCCAGCCCCATCGACTTGCGCAGCATCGGGAGGATGTCGCGGATCACGATGGCTGCGTTCCTGTTGATACCCGAGTCCAGAGAACTCATTGTGGCCGAGAACATCGCCACCATGATTACCCCGGTCATGCCCAGCGGCAGCAGCTTGATGCTCGCCACCGCGTAGGCCGCTTCGGCGGGCTTGTTCAGCGAGGCCCCGGCGCTGAGCACATCGCTCTCGAACAGCAGACGCGCCGCCATTGGCGGAAGAAACCAGAAAACGCACCCCATCGCCATTAGCACAAAGGCCAGAAATGCCGCCTTGCGAGCCTCCCATCCGTCCTTGACCGAAAAGAAGCGCGGCCCCGAGACCATTGAGTTGCTCAGGATCGACTGAGTCATGAAAATCCCCAGCGCCCATGTCAGCGTAAACTGCCCACCCGAAAATTCGCCTGTGCCATTAATCAGGTTGAAATCAGACTCCAGACCAGCGTTACGGACCAGCTCTCCCATTCCGGTGAAACCTCCCATCGCCAGTAGCGCGAGCACCCCTACTATGATTGTGGTCGGCACCATAATCAGGCTCTGTACAAAGTCCGTCGCCATCACCGCCCAGCTTCCCCCACTGGTCGAATACGCCATCACGACCGCCCCCAGTACCAGGATAATGACCCAGATCGGGAAGCCGAAGACCGCGGCGGTAAAAATCGCCATCGCCCAAAGAACCAGGCCACTGCCAACGACTCCGAGGATCACCATCAGGAACGCATACAACTGCTGCGTCGTGCGCCCAAAACGCATTTCGATGACCTCCGGCCCCGTGATCGCCCGCAACTGCCGAAACCACGCCGCGAAAAAAAGAAATGCCAGAAACAGCCCGACGGAGTTGGCTATATAGATAGTCGCCACGCTCCATCCCGCCTCGAACGCTACCCCCGAGGCCCCCGTAAACGTGTAGGCGCTGATATTGGCCATAAAGACACTGGCCCCGACCAGCCACCAGGTACCACGACCACCACCACGGAAGAAATCGCTAATGTCGTGGTTAAAATTCTTAAACGCTGCACCGATCCCAAGCAGGTAGAGCATATAGACTGCGATCACAGCGATCTCGATGTAGAGGCCCGAGGAATTCATTCCATTTATAACCGTACAGTTACACACTGGTGTCAAGCTTGGACAGAAATTTATTCACGGATTTTTTGAAAATAATGCCCCACAAAAACGCAAGGCAAACAGCTACCAATCACCTTTCCGCGCCCTTACCCATCATCATGTTCCATTTCATGCATCATACAGCCTACACCTTATCTCATAGTTATATTATATAAGGAAATCCAATTCCAAAAAGAGAATCAACAACTGACTACATCGGCCGGTTTGGTTCAAAATCACACAGCAACTCTCCAGAGCGCACTATCAGACAGAGAACTCGACGACGACTTTGTAAGGGCAAACCAAATATGTTATTGACTAACCGGTTACTTACTATAATAATCCGGAACAATGCCGACGACATTCCTCAACACGACGAGGCGGAAGGGCTTTGCACTGATCGTATCGATCAGCCTGATGGCCTTCATTCTACTGCTAATGCTCTCCCTCTCCTCTCTCGTCATGGTCGAGACCTCGACAACCGAGATCAAGACGCGACAGGAAGAGGCTCGCCAGAATGCCATACTGGCCCTGAACACCGCCCTCGGGGAGCTTCAGCTCTACGCCGGCCCCGACAAGCGCGTGACCGCCACCGGGGACATCATGGACCGCGCAGACAGCCTGGATGACGGGCGACGCTACTGGACGGGCGTGTGGGAGTCAGCGAGCGAGGAATTGGTCAGTACTAGCGGTGGACGACAAGTCAAACCCGGGGCTGGCAACCATCTAGCCTGGCTGCTCTCCCTCAGCAACTCCACAGGCAACCGCATTAATGCGCCAGCGAACATCCTCGGGGCAAATCCGGTGGACGCTTCGTGGGAAACGCAAACGCTCGTCGGGGAAAACAGCGCAGGCCCCGACGGGGAAATCGCCGTCGGCCTGATCCCGGTCAAACGAGACGGCCAGATCGAGGGAGCTATCGGATGGTGGATCGGTGACGAGGGCGTAAAGGCGAAGTTCAATCTGGAGAAACCTCTCCCCGGCGAAACCGTCAAAACCGGCAACGCCCCGACCTGGCTCCCCGCGCAGCCCGGAACCGGGATCATCACCGTCAACGACTCATCCAGCACCTTTATTTCTCAACGCGAAAACGTCGATGACCTCTCCCGGACGATTGACCGGGAGAACCTTAAAGCCGCCTTTAACACCGTGGAAGGGAAAGCATTCCCGAAAAATCGCTTCCACGACATCTCGGCCCACAGCAAGGGGTTGCTTGTGGATGTCACGACGGGGCGGCTCAAGCAGGACCTCAGCCACATCTTTCAGCATGACGCGCTTTTTGACCAGTTTTTCCCGAGTCGCGGTCGGGCTGCGCAATTTCGCCAGGACGACGCGTTCGACCAATTCCTCACCAGCAGCTTTACCGAGGACATACACCTCCCGAACATGCGCATCCTGCGCGACTATGCCCTCCTGCCCGAGCAGATTTCAGACGGCAAGCTCACGGAGATCCCGCAGATGCGCGACGGCACCTGGATGCGCAACACGACCGAAACCGGGCAGAGCAACCCACAAGTCGCCGGCACCATCCCCTATGCCAAAAGCTACCACGAAAACTCCAGTGTAACACTGGTGGACGCCCGCGCGCAAATGTCCGTCTCAATGGACTTCATCAACGACAACGCGCCCGCCCCGGAACTCCTCCCCAACGGCAACACCAAGTACTACCAGGCGATCCGGATGAAGCTGACCCCCATCGTGGCCCTCTACAACCCGTACAATATCCCCATCGAATCAGTCGGGGCATACCTGACCAGTTTCATTAACCCGGAAGTCAGCATCAAGGTCGGCACGAACCCCACCGTGAATTTCAACCTCGCCGAGGTCATGCCCCCGAACTGGCGCAGCAGCAGCGGTACCATTGATTCGGACTACCGCAACCGACAGGTCGCCAGCGCATACACCCAGCCCCGCATCCCCGCGACTACCTTCGACCCGGGCGAGACACTCATCTTCAGCCTGAACGACTCCGGCTACATGTACGAAGAGTATGAAGCGGTCTTCAGCAACCGCTGGAGATGGGGCAACGTCAGAAGGCCGCGCGCCCTCGACATGGTCAACGACACCACCATCAACAAAGCCTTCTGGATGCCCCTCAACGCGGATTACATCCCGATCGCCTTGCAGGACGGCAACGACCCTGACGACACCCTTTCCGGGCGGGACACCTACGGTGACCTTTTCCTGGGAACCGGACGCCTGCGGCCCAAGTTCGGGCTCACCACCACCGAGCGGAACAACCTCTACGTCAGCTACGAGCAGGCCCCGGACGGCACTGTCGTTGGAGCCGATTCCCTGTCCGTGTCGATCGTCTTTAGTAACGTTCCCTCCGTCTCCGAAATCATCATTCGCGAGGATAACGGCAGCAGCTACTGGCCTGCCATAGAAACCAGCCAGAGCCTCGAACGCCACGGCATTATGCTCAACGGCCTGGAGCCCAGCGGCAGCACACTTTCCAGCACGGAGCTCTTCGTGGACTACCAGCAGGCCGCGCTCAGGCCTTCGCTGGGCACTTGGCGTCAGGGCCTGCGTACGATTACCGAGAGCGACGACCCCATCCGAATGATGGACGCGAATTTCCGCGCCGTCATCACGCAGGGTGATTGGGAGGGCGACGAAGAAACCTCTCCCGGCACCGACCTGTCCAACTCCCTCCCCTACTCCACCTACGGCAACAACTACGGGCGCGTGTTAAACTCGGACTGGGAAATGACAGGCGAAAGCTCGAACGGCAAATACCGCGCCTTCTGGGGCAAGAGCATCGACGGCTCAGACAACACCACCAACGTCATTCTCTTCGACATCCCCCGCGAGGAAACCATCTCTCTCGGTGCCTTCCAGCACGCCAACATGGGCCGCTACCCCTTTCACCCCAACTACATCATCGGCCAGTCCTACCTGCCCCCGCTGCTCCAGCCCGACACCGCCTGGCGCAGCTACAGCTTCGAGGCTTACGACGGCAGCGGCAACACCGACGCCCCGGCCATCGACCTTTCCTACGTCCTCAACCACGGTCTCTGGGACCGGTACTTTCTCTCTACCATCCCCCAGGATCTGGATGACACCGAACTGGAGGACTTGCGCCGGGGTGAAAGCTACCTGCCCAACAGCCGCCTGAAGTTCGCAGCCACCTCCTCCCCCGCTGTCGCCGACTACATCTCCAGTTCCGCCGCCAACTTCAACGTGACCACTCCGGAATTAAGCGACCTGCCCTTCAACACGGTGGCCAGCCAGCTCTACGTTGACGGCGCCTTCAACGTAAACTCCACCTCCGTCGAAGCCTGGAAAGCTCTGCTGTGGAGCGTCCACGACCGGGAAATCGACATCTACAATCCCAAAACCGGCGTTACGTCCACCCAGACGATCCCCGGAGCCCTCTATTCACGCCTGACGACCGCCTACGGCGACGACACCGAGCTGTACACCGGACTTCGCAGCCTGAGCGAAGCCCAAGTCGAAGAACTCGCCGAGGCCATCGTCGCCCAGATCAAAGCCCGCGGGCCCTTCGGCTCAATGGGCGATTTCATTAACCGCTCGCTGAGCGAGGCCGCCCTCCCGGAACATAAAAATTCCGGAGCTCTCCAGGCTGCCATCGACTCAACGTCCATCAACCAGTCAGTGGTCGCCGAATCCGGTAACGCTCCACTGGACACCTATGGCTCACTCTATGCCAATACCCCGGATGGCCCCCAAGGTGCCGGCCTGCCCGGCTTCCTGACCCAAGGTGATTTACTCCAGGCCCTGGGGCCAGTGCTGACCGCCCGCTCTGACACCTTCATCATCCGCGCCTACGGAGACAGCCGCGACCCGATCTCCGGCCGGGTGGAGGCATCGGCCACACTGGAAGCAATTGTCCAGCGAACTCCCTCCCCCGTCGCCGACGGCGATCTCACCGAGGAGGAACTAACCGCCCAGACCATCCAGAGCCCGGAAGCCTTTGGTCGGAGGTTCAAGGTCGTCGCCTTCAAGTGGCTCACGAGCACAGACATTTAATCCTCTAAAATCAACCGCAACAAAGCCACCCGGCGTCCCCTCCCTCACCATGACACCTTTCCGCTGGTTCCACCACGCCCTGTGCGCCTTCCTGCTTTTTTCTCTCGGCAGCGCGTCGCACCCTGCGTCAGCGCAGCAGCAGGAGAACGTCCGCCGCGAACTCAAATTCCTGTCCTGGGAGGGCCCGATCTTTGAGCTGGAAATGATGCAATCCAGCGGCAGCGAACCCGTCATCATACCGAACGGTTCCCCCACTTACAACACCCCCTACAAGGGGCCGTCCATCGCTCGCTTTGGCGTGACAAAAACCGCCCCCGACGGAACCGAATATTTCGACACTCGCGCCAGTGCCTCCCTCCCCCAGACCGACAAGCCGATCCTGCTGATCTTCATTCCCGCTCCCGATGGGAGCTACAAGGTGGTCGCCATTCCCGAAGAAAACCAGACGCCCGTCAAAGGTTCGTTCCGGGTCATCAACGTAACCAATGAACGCTTTTTTATAAGAATCGGCGACGAGCAGTTCGAAATCCCCCGCGGCGGCAGCCGACTGGTACAAGCCGCAGAAAAAGACAGCAAGAGCTTCCCCGTCCAAATGGTAATGGAAGAAGATGGCAGTCTGCGCCGCGTGTACAGTGCCCGCTGGGCGCTCATTCCCGAGCGGCAAATCACTGCCTTTCTTTTCAACGATCCAGAGACCAGAAAGTTCGCACTCAAGCGCTTCGTCGAGTGACTCTGCCCGCGCCTCCGCACATGAAGGCCGGCCAATCCACGTAAAAAGTACAACAAATCACCGGCAACTCCTCATAAACAGAATCAGCCGGATTCTGTAAAGGAATCCCCTACCGCATACGCCCCCAAGGGCCAACTACTCCTCCCCTTTAGCACAACGATGAAAAGTTCACTTTCTGCTTTTCAAAATTGACACTCCGCGCATTAAGTAACTATATGGTTATTATGTCATCATCCCAAACCCATGCACTACCATCCACGTCGGCCGAGGCCGATGCTTTCCTTTCGGAACCGAGCCCCGGACTCCTCGAAAGCCTTTCACAGCTGGAAGGCCCTGTAACCGTACTGGGTGCGGGCGGAAAAATGGGCCTTCACATCTGCCGCATGCTCAAGCGGAGTGGAGAATTACTCGGCAAGGAGATCGAAGTCACCGCCGTCTCACGCTTCCGCACTCTACGTGGGCGCGAGGTTTTCGAGCAGGCTGGCATAAAGACGGCCCCCTGTGAGCTTGAGGATGAAGTCGCGCTGGCAGGACTGGAAAACTCACCCAACATCATATTCATGGCGGGGGCAAAATTCGGCACCAGCGATCAGCCCGACTTGCTCAAACGCATGAACGCAGATCTCCCGATCAAAGCATCCAAGCGCTTCCCAGGGGCTAAAATTATCGTATTCTCGACCGGATGCGTCTATGCAATGGTCACTCCTGAAAGCGGTGGCTCACGCGAGAGCGACCCGACGGAACCTCCCGGCATTTACGCTCAATCGTGCCTGGACCGCGAAAAGGCATTCACAGCCGCGGCCTGCGACTTCGGAAGTCGCGTGTGTCTGGTTCGGCTCAATTATTCCACTGAGTTTCGTTACGGGGTGCTGGTGGATATTTGCCAGAAGGTCCTGCTCGGCGAACCGGTTTCGCTCGACATGGGCTGGGTCAATGTCATCTGGCAACGCGATGCAGTTGATCACATATTACGGACTTTCACTGTGGCTGACACATCCGCCAAGCCGCTTAATATAACCGGGTCCGGCATTCACTCAGTACGTGACATAGCCCTCGGCTTTGGAAAACTATTAAACAAACCGGTTACATTCTCAGGAAGCGAGGGCAACGTCGCCTGGCTCAACAATGCCAGCACCTCCCACAAGCTTTTCGGAGAACCGCCGACCTCTCTCGAAACCATGATGGAGTGGACGGCCTCCTGGGCTCTTCAAGGCGGAGAAATTTACAACAAGCCGACCGGCTTTGAGAAACGCGATGGCAAATTCTAAACGCCCTCTCATGGACATTCGCCGACACTTGCTGGCCGGGCAGGCAATCCCTGCCCTGCCCCTCGCCCTCAACACGGAACGTAAATGGTGCCGGAAGCACCAACGGGCTCTCATCCGCTACTATCTGGAATCGGGAACCGGTGGAATCGCTGTCGGCGTGCACTCGACGCAGTTTGAAATCCGCGAGCCCAGGTACGGACTTTTCGAGCCTCTGCTACGCTTTGCCTCAGAACAGATTGACGCGTATACCCGAGACAGCAGCAACGGCTTTATCAAAATAGCCGGGCTGTGCGGACAAACCGAGCAGGCTGTCAGCGAGGCCAAGCTGGCCGCGGACTGCGGCTACCACGCCGGATTGCTGAGTCTGGCAGCCATGAAGCACGCCTCGGAAGACGAGTTACTCGCGCACTGCGAAGCTGTCTCGAAGCACATTTCAATCATCGGTTTTTACCTTCAGTCTGCCGTCGGCGGCGCGCCGCTTCCTTATTCCTTCTGGAAGCGTTTCGCGATGATCGAAAACGTGGTAGCGATCAAGATGGCCCCCTTCAATCGCTACCAGACTATCGACGTGATTCGTGCCGTCTGCGAGAGCGGACGCTCGGACATCTCCCTGTACACCGGTAACGACGACAATATTATCGCAGACCTGGTAACGCCGTGGGACTTCGCCGGGCAGAAGGTTTTCATCCGTGGCGGGCTCCTCGGGCAATTCGGCGTATGGACCAGCAAGGCGACTGCCATGCTCAGGGAAATTCAGCGCGAACGCGCCCGAGGCCAACTCTCCCCTGAGTGGATGAGCCGCAACGCCGCCCTGACCGACGCCAACGCCGCCATCTTTGACGCCGCAAACAACTTTCGCGGCGTGCTCTGTGGCATCCACGAAGTGTTGCGCCGACAGGGACTGCTCGAAACCAACTATTGCCTCGACCCGAACGAACAGCTCTCGCCCGGACAGGCCGAGGAACTTGACCGTGTGTGCCGGGCTTATCCCTGGCTCACCGACGACGCTTTCGTCAAAGAAAACCTCCATCGCTGGCTCAGCGACTAGAAAAATGTCCAACTCCGCTTTTGGCATCATCGGACCCGTCATGATCGGTCCATCCAGCAGCCACACCGCCGGAGCCGTACGGCTCGGCCTGGTCGCACGCGCACTGTTGGGCGGAGCAGATCCGACCCGTGCCACGTTGGGGTTGCATGGCTCGTTTGCCGCCACCGGGCACGGACACGGCACACGGCTGGCACTGATCGCGGGACTGCTCGGGATGGCCCCCGACGACGAGACCCTGGTCGAGAGCTTCACCCTCGCCCGCGCGCGCGGGCTGGACTACACCTTCGAGGAGGTAGACCTCGGAGAAGATTTCCACCCGAACGGGGCCAGCATCGACCTGGAATCCGCGAACGGCGAACGGCACCTGTTGCTTGGAGCATCGGTCGGCGGCGGGAGCATCAGCGTTCAGTCGGTGGACCGCTTTGATACACGACTCCACGGGGACTCACCCACCATTGTCCTGTGGCATCAGGACCGGATCGGCTACTTGGCCACGCTCACCACGGCTCTGGCTAACGCGCAGGCCAATATCGCCTCCATTCACACCAGCCGCCATGTCCGCGGGCAGCAGGCGCTCACGACGGTCGAGCTCGATGGCCCCCTTCCGGCAGGCACTCAGCATAGTCTTCAGCAAACACCGCAGACCCAACTCGTCCGATTCATTGATAAAGTCTAGCAAGACAATGGACACCGATTCCTCCAGTTACGATTTCAATACCGCCGCCGAGTTGCTCATCCTCTGCGAGAAGGAAGCCCTGAGCATCGCGGAAGTCGTCTTGCGCCGGGAATCCTTTGAGAGCGGCTCGAGCCGGGATGAACTCGTAAAAACCATGCGGGAGCGCTACCGCAAGATGAAGGACAGCATCCGCCGGGGAATCCAAATCGACAAACTCTCTGCCAGCCGTCTTTCCGGCGGCGACGCGGCCCGGCTGATGGCCTACGCCGAAAGCGACGCCCCACTCGGGGGCGCGGACTTCGCGCGCACGATGGCCTACGGATTCGCGGTACTGGAGAGCAACGCTCAGTTCGGACGCATTGTGGCCACGCCCACCGCCGGATCGGCCGGCGTCGTGCCCGCCTGCCTCCTTCACCTCGAAGATCAGGGCCTGGACGAAGACACCGCCGTGAGCGCCTTGTTCACAGCGGCGGGGATCGGCCTCGTCATCGCGAACAACGCCTGCTTCTCCGGGGCCAGGGGCGGCTGCCAGGCGGAGATCGGAAGCGCCAGTTGCATGGCTGCTGCCGCCATCGTGGAAGCCCGGGGTGGCACTCCCCGGACCGCTCAAAGCGCAGCTTCCTTTGCCCTCATGAACACGCTCGGCCTCGTTTGCGACCCTATCGGCGGCTATGTCGAGGTCCCCTGTGTCAGCCGCAACGGGATGTTCGCCGTGCACAGTATTCAAGCCGCCGTCATGGCCCTGGCCGGTTGCCGCTGCCTTGTTCCACTGGATGATGTCGTCATCGCCATGCGCGACATCGGACGCCGCATGCCGCGAGCCTTGAAGGAGACCTCGCAGGGTGGGCTGGCCACGACTCCCACTGGCCAGAGTTACATGCCTAAATAACAAGCAGCACCCATGTCCGATAAAATCCCCAGCATCACCGAACTCTTATCGACGCTCGTGTCCTGCCCGAGCGTAAACCCCGGCGAGCGCCTGCACTGGGAATCGCCTTACGGCGAGGCACGACTCGCGCAGGTCTTGCAAGACCTGCTGCGGCCATGGGCCGACTCAATCGAGATCGACGAAGTCGTTCCCGGCCGCCCCAACCTGCGAGCGCTTTTCCGGGGTCGCGCCGACGGCCCCAAGCGGGCGCTGGAGGCCCATCTCGATACGGTGGACATCGACGGCATGAGCATTGAACCCTTCGAGCCTGAACTTAAGGCGGGCCGCCTTTATGGCCGCGGCTCTGCCGATACCAAAGGCCCCATGACCGCGATGCTCCTGGCCCTGATCCGCGCCAAGGCCAAAGGCATCAAACTCAACGGAGACTGGACCTTTATCGCCACCTGCGATGAAGAGTTGGGGGCGCGCGGGGCGCGCTTTCTCATTGAACAGGGTTTCTGCTGCGACGGCATCATCGTGGCCGAACCGACCGAACTGGAACTCATTGACGCGCACAAAGGAGTCGAACGCTACCGCGTCGAAATCACCGGCAAGGCCGCCCACAGCGCCTACCCCGAGTTGGGGCTTAATGCGATCAGCGCGCTGGCGGACTTTATCGGTCGGCTCGAAGCCATGAGCTTCCCGTCAACCAGCAGGCCCGACGACGACACGCTCGGCCCCATCACCATGAGCGTAGGTGTTATCAGCGGCGGCGATCAGGTGAACCGCGTGCCGCAGACGGCGCACGCCGAAATCGACTTCCGCATCCCCCCTGGCGCCCCCGAAACCGCCATCGGGGAACTGCTGGCGCAGGCCGCACACTCGACGCGTCAAAGCCGTCCCGGCATTGAGATCCGCTGGGAGCAGACTCAGCACTACCCCGCCCTTCACCCACAGCCCGACAGCGCATTTTCCGAGACCCTCTGGCAACTGGCGAAGGAGCATTTGAATGCCCGGAAATTTTCCCGTGTCCGCTACGCTACCAACGCCGGTTTTTACTCCGCTGCGGGTATCCCGAGCATCGTGTTCGGGCCCGGCTCGATTTCCGAGGCCCACACCGCCGCAGAATCCATTGAGATAGACGCCATCGAACAAGCCGCCTCGTTCCTCGAAAAACTCATCACCGTTCCGGCTCACTGAATCGGCCTCAACGCCAAAACACAAGTCAACATCGCCAACCAGGCACCGCCATCAATACCATGCAATCTTCATCCCCCTGCATAAATATCCCGACCGTCAGCGCCGACAGTCTTCCGCTCCTGCTCAGCTTCTGGCGCGAGCACCTGCACACACATATTCTGCCGTTCTGGAAGCAGCACGCGATCGACCCGGACGGTGGACTCAACACCTGCATCCGCGACGACGGCAAGCTCATCAGCCGGGACAAATGGCTCTGGAGCCAGTGGCGCGCAGTCTGGGTTTTCAGCCGCCTCTACCGCCTGCATGGCCAAGATCCCCAGTGGCTGGAATTGGCCGAGTATATCGGGAACTTCAGCCTGCGCCACGGCTGGGATGAAGACTTCGGCGGCTGGCGGCTGCTCGTTGACGCCGATGGGCGCGAAATCGAAGGCTGCAAGAGCATTTACGTAGATGCCTTCGCCATTTATGCCCTTACGGAGTGGCACCTGGCCACCGGTAAAGAGTCCCTGCTCGCCCCGCTCCACCGGACCGCCGAACGGGTCCTTCTCCGCCTGGAACAACCTCATGAGCATATCCCGCACTACCCCTATCCAATCCCTGAGGGAAGCCGCGTCCACGGCATCCCCATGATGTTTTCCTATAAGCTCGGGCTGGCCGCTCACCACCTCGGCCATCAACACTATGCCGAAGCCTCGCAGGCCCTTTCTGATGAAGTCTGGAACGACTACTACGTCCCGGAAAGCGGGTTCATGCTGGAGCGCGTATCTGCCAGCCAGACGCCACTCTCGCCCCCGCTCGGCACCGCGGTGGTCCCGGGTCACGTGATCGAAGACATGTGGTTCCAGATGGAGCTCAGCAGGCTCTTCCACCACGAAGAGCGTCTGGACCTCTGCTGCCAGACGATCCGGCGCCACCTGGAAGCCGGCTGGGACGAGCAGCACGGAGGCATCTTCCTCGCCATCGACGCCGGGGGCCACAAAGACATCGCCTGGTCATACGCCGACTACAAACTGTGGTGGCCACATACCGAGGCGCTCGTCGCACTCTTGGCCGCCTACGAGCACACCCGACAGGACTGGTGCCTGGAATGGTATCAGCGCGTCTTTGAATACACGCTCAACCACTACCCGAACGAGCAGCATGGCGAATGGACGCAGCGGCTGGATTGCCTGGGCAAACCCAGCAACGAGATTGTCGCCCTGCCCGTCAAAGACCCCTTCCACCTCCCCCGCGCGGCCATGACACAGATCGAACTCCTGGAACGCCTCTGTAACTAAAGAGAAGTACAATCCAGGTGTCCGCAAAGGAATGGGCCCCTTTGCGAGTGCAAGACGGCTCCTATCCGCGGAGAATGAGGCATCCTCAGGGATTCTCATACGCCGCAAGGTCGAACCAACCAGTGAACAATTGGTTTAAGGCGAGTTATCGGCTTGCCTGCAATCTACGCCTGTCATTAATGTTCTAATAGCAACAATAGAGCATTTACCCTAGTAACCTAAGAGTTACCCATGACACAAAAGGCCCAGAAAAGAATCAAACGCGATCCGGAAAGAACCCGCACCGCCTTGCTGAATGCCGGCATTGAGCTGTTCTCAAGCCGAGGCTATGACGGCGTATCTGTCGATGAAATAGTCGCTCACGCCGGTTTCAACAAGCGCATGCTATATCACTACTTTGAAAACAAGGACGGCCTCTACGTCGAGGTGCTCCGACATGTCTTCGCCAAGCTCGAAGCCTGCGAGATAAAGAGCGTCGAAAATGCCTCCGACACGAAAGTGGCCATCAAGGAAATCCTTGCGCGGTACTTTGATTTCCTCCAGCAGAATCCCGATTTCGTAAACCTGCTACTCTGGGAAAACCTTAACCAGGCACGTTTTATCGACGCCCACCCTAACATTCTGAGCAAGGCCCCCATCCTCGAGAGGCTCGGCGAAATCATCCAGCAAGGCATCAAACAAGGCGAGATCGACAAAAGTGTGGATGCGCGCCACCTGCTCATCCTGCTCATCGGAGTCTGCTTCATCTACTTTTCCAACCGCCACACGCTCAGACACTCCTTTAACCTCGACCTTAATCGTCCCTCCATCCTGAACCAGGGGCTCCAACTCGCCCAAAACGTGATGATTAACGGGCTCATCAAACCCGATACTTCCGGCAAACGCTAAGAGTCACACCTCTCGCCCAAGTGTAACACCTTCCCGCCCGGCACATGACATCCTGTGCCGGGCTTTTTGTCCAAGCCATGCGGTCACACTCATTCGGGGCGCAAGTCCAGGACCATATTTCCGTCAACCGTCCAGTCCACGGGCACAACGCACTCGACAAAACCGTTCGCGGAGGCAGCCAGCTTCCTCTCGGTGCCCCCCGCCGAAGCATACAGAACCGCCTTCTGCGCAACCGGAATCCGGATACCCACAGCCGCGTTAGACGAGAGTCGCCATTGGCCCTCACCCATCTGCTTCAGTGTGGCCACATGGGGAATACGCGCCTGATCGCCGTCCTGTACCAGATAAAATTCGAGCTTCTCGCCAGATTTGAAAAGCCCTCCTTCGTGCGGATAGAATTTTTTCCGGTTCGGGTAAGATTCAACCACGGTCGAGCGGCTGCGGTCTCCAGCAGCGGCGACTTTTCGCCCGGTGTAGTAGCCCGTATCGCGGTAACGCCCACCGAGAATTTCGTTCGGCCAGGTGCTCGTGACCGCACCATCCGCCTCAATCGTGTCAACCACCACGGTCGAGCTGACCATCCGTTGCGAGCCAAAATCGAGTACACTTCCTTTCGGGGAAGCACTGACTGCCTCAATCATGTAAGTGACATCCTGCAACGTGGCAGGTCCGGCTCGTCCCTTATCCCCTGAGAACATAACCGGCTGGCCCGCCAGGATACGGCCGGTGGGCAGCGAGTCATCCAATACCACGCGATTATGGCGATCATCCGGAATCACCTCGATCACTTTTGCCCGCCAATTCGGCTCGGGAAAAGTCAGACGAAAAGCACCCGCTTCAAGGAAGGTTCCCTCATGCAAGAGCATTTCCCGCACATCCCCATCCGGTCCGGTACGGACAAATCCGCGCGCCCCAACCAGGCGAACCTCACCGTCATCCAGCTTGCTGCGCTCGCTTTGCCCGGCCAACAAGGTGTCCGTACAGCCATTGTCCAGCGTGAGCCGAACGCCCATGCCCGCAGCGGGGTCCAACTCGATCCTCTCCGCCTCCAGCACCGGCCATTGACCGTCTTCGGCGACTTCCACCAATGCGGCGAACTGGCTCTTCAGCGGCTCCGCCCCCGAGCGGCGGGCCACCACCATGCTATGGTAACGGTCCACTTCAGCAGCAGGATTGCGCGCGACGATGGCTTCCTGCTCCTCGTTGTTGACGAAGGTCAGGCGCATGGTGTTCCTGCCGTCGATCAGGTCCCAGCTCGCCGACCAGTTATCATCCGTAACATCCTCCTTGACATCATAGATGAATCCGTAGCCGTTTTGCGGGGGCGGGTTCCAGGCGGAGTCGATGTTAATGGCCTCGCCCGGAATGCCGATGGGCCGAATGGTCCCACGTTTACCAGGGTCGAGACGTTCTCCCCAACTGCGACCGGGCACGTTGAAATCAGCATCGCGGTAGCGCGGATTCAACCCGGCCAGCGACCATACGCCAGGGATTTCCTCCGGCTCAATCCCATCTACGGCAAAGCCCTCGCCCGGACTCGCCTGGTCCAGCCACTGCCCCGTCCAGAAATAATCATGGGTGCGCCCACCTTCGGCGCGGAAGAAATCCAGGTAATAGAACTCCTCGTCGGAAACATCCACCATCCACAGCAAGCGACGGTACTCGCTCATATCGGGAGCAATGCGGTCCTGCCAAAGATACGGGTTCGACATTTCCACCAATTGTGCCGACAGCCCCATGTCCTTGGTCACCCAGCCTTGCAGGCTGGCCGGAGGGGCGTTCTTGGCCGGATAGTCCGGGGCCGGGAGATCTTCGTTCACCACCAGCGTCCAGTGCGAGGCGGGCTTGATCGCCCACCCGCGGTGAGCGGGACTGCCCGCCGCCGGGTAGCCGTAGATACCGGTCAGGTTCATTCCCTTTGCGTAGAGAATCAGGCCCAACTGGTCGTCGTGCCCGTGGCTGTAGTGCACGCTCCCGGAGAGAAAAGCCGCGCGGTGGTCCTCACCTTCGCCACTGCGCACGAGGGCAATCATCTTGGCGGGCAAGAGGTCGGAAGAATCCTGCAGGAGCGAGTCCTTCATCTCCGGCTCCTCATGCGGTCGCTCCGGCTCAATCCATTGGCTCATGCCCATCTCATAAACATTGCCCAGGGTCGGCTCGCTACGCACCTCTTCCGGCAGGCTCCAGTAGCGCTCGGAAATCTGCTCCTTCCACTCCTCGTTGTCCGTCTGCCAATACAACAGCCGGGCGAAGGAACACCACAGGCGGGGGTCCCACTCGCGCACTTCGCCGGGGAGCACGAGACGGTCTTCCCACATGTCGCCGAAGGCGATCATGCGCCCGCTGGCCATCATGCGGTACTTCATGAGGAAGGCGGCCGAGTACCAGCTCGGGTCGTTGCCAAACTTGAGCGCGAAGGGGTAATCCTCCGGCTTCGGGTAGAGCTGCGGGTCCGGGTAGTTGGAGGGATCGTAATTCGACAGCGGCAGCATCAGCGTGGCCGCGTAGTTCACCCCCACGCGCTCGTAGCCACCGGCATTTTCATAGTACTGTCCATCGCGGTTGAGCGTCTGTTCGAGCCAGACGACAAGCACATCGATCCCCTCGCGAATCATCTCGGGATTACCGAAGAGAACGCCCTGCGCCAATTCGTTCGCGTAGAGAATCGTCGTGTGATTATAAAGCGTGTGACGGGTCTCCTTATAGTTCAGTTCGTAGACATCGAAGTACTGGTCACGTATTTTCTCGAACACCGTCCGCCCACTACCGTCTCCGGCGGACTGGGACGCGCGGCTCACGTTCCCGAGCAAGTCGAGCGCGAAGACAGTGTTCAACGTCCTTGAGTTAGCATGATTCCCCGAGTAACACAGGAAGTTCTTGTTCTCCTTACCGTAGGAAAAGCCGTCGATCGCCCCTTGCTCGGGGGAGCGTTGAGCAACCAATGTCGCCAACTCGTCAAGGATTAACAAGGCCCGGTCAGCCACCGCCGGATCGCCACTGAGCATGTAGGCCAAAGACAGTGTATCGACAGCGTCATGCATCTGGTCGATGATCCAGCTGTTCCAAACGCCCTTGAAATAAAAACGCTTCTGGTCCGATGGCCTCACCCAACCGTCGCCCGCGTCATAATACTCTTCACCGGGTCCAGCCGCGCCGTAAATATCCCCCGTGTACGGGGAGCGCACCGTCCCCGGACGATCCAGGCTGCACATGCCCCCGCTCCGGGCCCACGATGGCCAGCTTTGTCCGGTCTTCGGATCTCCGGCATAGCCGACCGCCAGGACCGAATCGGCGGTTGGCACCAGTGCCCGGATTTCTTCGTCGCTCATGGCAAGCCACGGCTGCGCATTCTCAAAAATCTCCGCTGCCAGCAATTGTCCCCGCGTACTGTCGCGGGCGGTTTCGCGGACGGTTTCGATCCCCTCCGGGGTGTACGTCAGCCCCCGGCAGGGTGCAACGGGACGCTCCCCCGCAGCGGCGACTCTTAGGGAACTGGCCGCGGGAGCAGCGTCCCCGGCCCGCAGAGCGGGAGCGAGCACGCAGGCACTCAGCGTCAAAACGAAAAGACCTCCAACAAGGGGCAGGTAAGCAAAGGTTGGCTTCATAACAGCAAGAGGTTTAGTCATCATTGAAACAATAGGATCAGCGCGGGGTCGTTCAGGAGCCATCGCCCCTCATCCGAGATCGCACCAAGTGCCAAAAACGTCTGGCCGACCTTCACCGCGCCCAGTCCTGCTTTCGTAGTGAGCATGACCTGCATGTGGGCCGGAATACTCCGGGGCTTCTCAACGCCCGCGATGCTCACCGCAGGCACGCCCGCCTCAACGACAATTTCCCCTGCCACAATCTCTGGATAAGACGCCCACTCGGGAAGGCCTGAATCCTCATTCGACGATCCGGCGAGGACGAACATGGCACTCAGGCCCCCGCTTAGCTTATCACGCGGAACGACAACCGTCTGTCCCGATTCGAGATCGTCCACTGTACCCGCACTCAGCGTATAAACCGTCGGTTCCTCGCCCGTCCAGCGCACCGTCATCGGCACCGTCTCTCCATCCAGTTCACCACTGCCGACAAAGAGCTTAAGCTCGCGGTCAATAAGGTGCACCTTTCCCTCGAATAACCGGTTTCCGCCGCGCGCCATCGGGGCATCGGCAACGTAGCCAGGTTTAACTTCGCGGATATAGAGTTGCGCAACCCTCGTCATACGCCCGTCATCCAGCACCCCGGAGAAAGAAACCTTGTCACCTTTTTTCAAGATGCTGGCACTGACATCATCGTGGATCAAAACCTGCACATCATCGGGAAAGACCACTGTAAAAATTGAATTCTCCGAATAGGCGCTCCAGACACCATCACGAAACCCCAACTTGCCACGCAGTTGAATGGCACCGCCATCCCCAATCGACAGGTAGTCACCCCCTCGCGTGTACGTGCCCTTAAAAAGTCCAACGCGACCAGGAACGATCGTCCTGCCGTCCGCCGAGATGGTCCCGGCGATCTCCGCCGTATCGCCCCGCCTGATCTCTTGAGCGGTTCCTTCCCAACGGTAGTAGATATAATTCGGACGCGGAATTTCCACCGTCACATTCATCGCCTTCCCCTCATAAGAAGTCCTGCAGGTAAAGGTCTTCGCCTTCTCATCGACAGAAAGCACCGTACCGGAAAGCGACGTGCGGACACCCTCGCCCGCCATCGTCGTCGAACAAAATGGCAGAAGTAAAAACAGGCAAAACAGACCAGCTCCCAGGCAGATCACTTTCGTTAATGAACTCGGCACAGTTCGGAAAAATACTATTCGCATGAGGCAGGCAAAGATTCGTTTTTCACTGAGCTTTTCACACCACCGCCATCGTCTGACCACAGGGGGCAAGGACACGGGCTGGCGTCAGAACTAAAAATAACCAAATGGTTATACAATAGCATGTCAACCGATTTTAATCAAAAACATGAATACAGGCAACAATACCTCAGGCTATTATCCATTTTAAATAAAAGGCATCGACCTACTTTCTTGACACAACCCAAAATGTAACCAGTAGGTTATATATCGCCATTCAAGACTTAATCCAACGATAACTCCGTTGCGTAAAATCATCCTGCAACCAAAAGCTCAAGTCATGAACAACGCCCTCCACACCAAGCTTTCATCGATTCATTTTTTGACCGCCCCCTGGTACCGGACAGTGATGCTCGCGTTGACATTTTTCGCCTTCTTGCCTCAAGGAGGCCTTGTCCACGCGACCGAGAACTGCGAGCTCTCCGTCAGGACCAATAAGTCCGACGCAATCTACACGGTCGGTGAGCCGGTCATGTTTATCATCGAATTAAGCCCGCCCTCAAACAACCGCGTCGAGCCTGTCAGAGTAAACTGGCGGACCAGTGTCGATGGCCAGCCCCCCTTCCATGAAGGCGAAGCCACCCTCCTGGACGGCAAGGCGACAGTCACAGGACAGCTTGCGCAGCCGGGCTTCTTGCGGTGCGAAGTCAGCCTTCCGGCAGGCGCGAATGACACACCCTTGAAAGCAGTCGCCGGGGCAGCGGTTTCCCCCACTGAGATAGCGCCGAGCCTGCCCGCCCCCGATGACTTCGACGACTACTGGCAAGCCCAGATAGCCCTTCTGCGCTCGAAGCCATTCGACCTGAGCATGACTCCGCTGGAAACGACGGCGTCAAACTCGCATCTCAAGATTTTCGACATCCAGGCGGACGCGCCTGGCGACATTCACGTCTCGGGCTATCTCGCCTACCCCAAGGATGCCACCGAGGGCACGCTGCCGGGCATCCTCGTTTTTCACGGGGCCGGAGTCGGCGGAGCCTCTTTGCCGTGGGTGGAAAAATGGGCTTCACTGGGAATGATTGTCGTTAATGTTAATGCTCACGGCATTCCGAATGGCCAATCAAAAGAGTTCTATGACAAGCTGAAACAGGGCGAGCTGAAAGACTACAGTCGCAAACCATGGCCCAACCGCGATGAAGTCTATTTCCGAAAAATGTTCCTGCGCAACCTGTGCGCACTCGACATTCTCGCCGCACAACCGCAATGGGACGGACACACGCTCATCACCTACGGGACTAGTCAGGGAGGCGCGCAGTCGCTATCCGTGGCGGCACTTGACCCGCGGGTAAGCTTCGCCGTAGCAGGCGTCCCGGCGATGTGCGACCACTCCGGGATGACCGCCGGACGAGCCACCGGATGGCCCCGCTCCGTCCCCGTAGATTCCGAGGGCCACCCCGACAGCGATGCCCTGGAAGCCATGCGCTACTACGACATGATGAACTTCGCGGCACGCATCCAGATCCCCGTGGCCATGACGGTCGGCTTCATCGACAAGGTCTGCCCTCCGACCAGCGTCTACGCCGCCTACAACAATCTTGGCGGCCCGAAAGATATTTTCAATGACCTGCCAACCGGCCATGCCAACAGCCCCGAGGCAACCGCCTACATGAAGCAAAAGGTCATCGACCATATACAGTCCCGGCAAGACTCGCCAACCCGTTAGAGCACACATCCACCAAGGCCGCCTTTCAGGCCCTGCGGCAAGCGCTGCAGCCCCACACATTACCCTGGGGAGTAGCACGCCGCAACTCAGCGACGCCACGACTTCCATCCAAGACGGAAGTGCTCTCGCAACCAGGCGTAGGCTACCTCCAGTGCGGCCAGCGAAGGAGCATGCCCCGAGGCGTGATCGATCGCGCCCGGCAGTCCGTCTGTGCCTACCCCCAGCAGCGAGTAAACCTCCTGCGCCGCCTGAATGTATTGCCAGCTCTCGCGTCCATCGGTCTCCCCGGCGACGAGAAAGAATGGCCGCGGTGCCAGCAACGCAAGAACTTCGTGGAGCGCAGCCCCCTGGTCGTCTTCCGGTACCGCACGGCCCAGATACCAAGGGTCATTCCAGTTCGTGCTGCGCCACGGCAAGCCAAAGTCAGATCCAATCACGGCGGTAATCCTCGGGTCCAGAGCTCCTGTGAAAAACGCCATCTTCCCGCCGAGCGAATGCCCCATAGCCAGCACGCGAGAAGTATCTACACCTGGTTGCTCCAGCAACAGCCCGACCGCCAATGAAGTATCCCTCACCAGTCTTCCAAGGCCAGTCCATGCCGGATGCTCGCGCAATAAATGCGCGGCCCCCGCCCGCCACCAGGCAAAGTCGTCCGCCTCCAGCTCGGCAGCGTCGGGCTCCGGCACGGTATTGAAAGGAAACGCTTCCACGCACGCTACAGTCAAGCCCTGGCGAACCAGGTGCAGCCCAAGCGGAGCGACTTCCGGCAGGCCCGCATCCGGCACCAAAGCCGTCCCCCGGCGCGGATCGACACAGAGGCCCGCCGGACGTTCCACATTATAGTACGGAACCACGGCGCATGGCGTGCTTTCCTCACTCGATTCGCGGGGGTGCAGGATGAGTACGCGCTGCTCCTGCGACGGGCCGGTTTTCTGGCTCCAGAGAACTCCACGAAACTCCATCGTTTCACACTCTGCCAGCGGGCGGGCCTGGCCAAGATCGCCCGCACTTCCGAGCGCAGGATGACCGAGTCGTTCGCGCCACTGCGCCAGAAGAGCCGGCCTCAACGTCGTCTCCCACCGAAGAGCATCAGCCCCCACAGGCACTAGCTTACGCAAACCGTGAGCCTTTCCGGGGGTTTGATAAGAGGGACGCGTAAAAGCGGCCCGAAGAGATTCACATTTATCACGCATCGCTGACTGATGTTTAAAGTATCCGCCGGGGCAGCTATCGCATCGCTCCCGGGCCGAAGGCAGCAAGCCTCAAAAGATTGAAAACACCTCAAAACCTAGGCAACGATCCGCCGAAGACCAACCTTTATGGCGCAAGTAATCTCCAGGTTAATCGCCTCGCAACCATTCCCGCCCGTAAACAACAGAGTTCGAGCCCCATTAAAAGCGGTCCAGTTTTCAATACCGAAAATCTTCGCCGTGTTGCCAAACGTATCTTCGCAAAACAAAGATAAACGGTAAACCGACAATGGGCATTTTCTCCACCGCGCTCCGGTCTTGATGTTTCTTGTGGGCGCTTACGTCCAAACCGTTTTGGCTCATTGGCCCTAAGTTGTTTTTCAACCGAAAGAGGTCTATAATGGCAACCAAACTCCCCTCCGCTTTTTCCAAAACACGCTTGATTGAGCTCAAGTCAATTTACCGAGACGGCTTGCTCCATGACAGCTTGCCGTTTTGGTTCCCTCGTGCCGTGGACCCGGAATTTGGCGGCTATTTCACCTGCTTCGACCGCGATGGAAGTCGCCTCCAGGACGACAAGTCGGTCTGGTTTCAAGGACGCATGGCCTGGACGCTGGCCACGGCCTGGCTGGAGGTCGAACAGCGCCCCGAATGGCTGGAGTGGGCCCGCTCCGGGATCGATTTCATAGAGCGGTACTGCTTCGATACTGACCAGCGGATGTTCTTCTCCGTTACCCGCGACGGACTCCCCTTGCGCAAACGCCGCTACCAGTTCTCGGAGTGCTTCGCCATTATCGCCTTTTCCGCCTACAGTCGTGCGTCAGGACAAAGCCGCTACCAGGACCGCGCCCGGAAACTGCTGGCCGATGTCATCCATCGCCACCGCACGCCAGGCCTGCTCCCCCCAAAGGTGGACCCAGAGACCCGCCCCATGAAAGGGCTTGCCATGCCCATGATTCTGCTCTCCACCGCGCAGCAACTGCGCAAGCACTCCCCCGACCCGGCCTACACGCAAATCATCGACGAGTGTATTGAGGAAATTCGTACGGATTTCCTCAAGCCCGAGTTTCAGTGCGTACTCGAAACCGTCGCTGACGACGGCGGTTTCATCGATACCCTCGACGGGCGCTGCGTCAACCCCGGTCACTCCATTGAGGCCGGATGGTTCATCCTCGAAGAGGCCCGCCAGCGCGGGGGAGATTCCGAGCTGATCAAGCTGGGCTGCCGCCTCATCGACTGGTCGCTGGAAATCGGCTGGGACAACGAGCATGGGGGGTTGTTTTACTTTCGCGACGCGAAGGGCCTGCCGTGCACCGAATACTGGCATGACATGAAATTCTGGTGGCCACACAACGAAGCTATCATCGCCACGCTCCTGGCGGCTGAACTCACCGGCGAGGCCCGCTACGCCAACTGGCACAGTCGCATCCACGAATGGGCCTACGATCACTTCCCTGACAAGCAGCACGGCGAGTGGTTCGGCTACCTCCACCGCGACGGCAGCCTCTCGACTCCTGTCAAAGGAACCCCCTACAAGGGGGCCTTTCACGTCCCGCGCATGATGCTTCTGGGCTGGCAATCCGTTCAACGACAGCTAGACCGCATCGGCTAGCTGTGTTTGACAAAAAATCTCTTTTCAGGGCTGTATTTTCTCGGAGCAGAAAGAAGGCTCGCCCAATAAATGGCGGCCTGACCGGTCGTCCTGTCACGAGTGAGGTCGCCCCTCGCCGCGCAAGGGTGCGACAGTGCCGCAGGGCTCGTACTCGGCATCCACGAGCCAGACTTTTTCAGCAAAGCTACCTTCGTGAACCCGCTCCAGCGCGCGAAATGCCTGCTGGCCGATACGCCTGAAATCCAGTTTCATGATATCGAACGGACGTCCCCCCGGAGTCAGCCCCTGTCTGCTGGAGCACATGATAACCGACATATCCTCCGGCACACGAATCCCGGTCGCATCCAGACTTGGCTCCAATGCGGCGAGCCCATCGACCGTAGTCGCGAAAAGAGCAGTCACCCGGTCAGGATTTTGTTTATCCAGCAGCGACATCACGCTCTTGGCAGGCTTTCGCCTTTCCAGCGAGACCGTGAGTGGCGTGACCGTAACACGCCCCTGCCCGATCTCTCGCGCAGCCAGTTTGCAGCCGTGCAGTCGACCGCGGAAATAGTATGGCTCATCCTTTTCAGGCGGGACGAGGACGGCGATATGCCGATGCCCGGCTTCGATCAGGTGCTGCGCGGCACTGTAACCGAGGCCGACATTGTTAAAGTTAACCGACACCATACGCAACCGCTCGCAGTCATCAAAAGCCGTCACAACGGGAAGGCCCGCCTTGAGCAAGGGCTGAACAACCGGACTGACCGCAGTCGAAAGCAGCCTGCGCACGACGATCACCCCCTGCGGTCGAGCACGCTCGATGTCCCGTACCACGCGCTCACGCGTCTCATCCAGCCCATCATCGAAATAAAAATCCGCCGTGGCCCCTTCCGCTTCCATTTCCTCAAAGATGCCCGCACATACGGCCCGGGTCACCGACGGGAGGTGCCCCGGGATACCGTCGGGAGCCGGGTTATCCGTTTCCGGAGCAGAACAGTCCGACACCACAATGACCGCGATACGCCTCAAGCGGCTGTCGGGCTGCATCGAAGCACGGACCTTATTTTCCCACTGTGGTCGCCCCGGTAGCGGCTCGGCATGGGACTTCTTGATCCGCAGGAGGGCCTTACGCATGAAATGCTTTTCCAGATAGTGTCCGCTACGGCCACAGGCACTGAGAATCCCCCACTCCGCCAACAGCGACAGACTTTGAGTCGCTGTCGGACTCGATACCTTCCAGTGGTGCATGATTTCCCGGCGCGAGAGAAAACGCGTATCCGGATGGTAATTCCCGCTGGCGATTTCTATCAGCAGAGCAATAGCTAATCGTTCGGGCAAAGAGGGCTTTTTCATGGCGTAAACAGAACGAAACTAAATGGGGGTAAAGACTGCAGGCATCGTGCCAAGATTCACGACTGCGAGCACTTGCGCATTACCTGCAAACTGAATCGAAACAGCAGGCAAGCTGAGGGGTGAAAACCGGTCCAGTTTTACGTATTCTCCGCCGACTGTCAACCGGCATCAATCGTTGCGTAAAACCCATGAGTACTCGCGCAAATGCCTTGTCCGGGCAGCCTCTAATCCGAGTCAGGCAACGGGAATCGGGACCGGGTCATTCATAAAAATAATAAATTACATTGACATAATAAGTTAAACTTTTGACCATAGTCGCACACTATAGGTAGTTTCTGAGGCTCGCGTTAAGCCTCGTGTGGAAGTTGCCGTCCACTTTCGCTGTTCAGCCATGCAGGCTAACCGGGCCGGTTTATACGGCGAGAAACCTATCGGGCTCTGGCATTACCTCCGGCAATGCCACCCGATAATGACGCTTTTGCTTAAGCGTCGCTACAGTCAAATGATCTATCTACGCAGACACATACTCACTATCATGGTAACGTGCGTAGGCTTGGCCAATTCGCTTTTCGCGGCCGAACCTACCGTTGAGGAATTGCAGGAGCAAATCCGCCAGCTACAGATCCAGCTACAGGAGGCTCAGGCGCAGCTTGCCCAAAAACAGATAGCCGCCGATGCCAAACCGGTCGCTCCTCTTGACGAAGCAGCCATCCTTCAGGATGAGACGGGCAACCCCGCGCAAGTACAGGAGTCGCTGGAGGATGCCCCGGAAAAGGTGTTCTACATCTTCGATCCCAATGATTTCAAAGTCGGGCCGGTGACCGTCGGCGGAGCCATTCGCGCGAATTACATTTACGGCGACTACGTCGGCACCAATGGGCCCTCCCGTGGCAGCGACGGAGGCAACTTCGAACTCGACACCTTCCGCATCAATCTGGACCTCGATTACGAGGACTGGCTCATCGGCAAGCTGGAGTACCGCTGGTATGACGGCTACAGCTTCATGCATACGCTCTGGCTCGGTTACCGCTTCGAAGACGGCACGGAAATTCAGGCGGGCATCAACCGTATTCCATTCGGCCCCGGCCCTTATGGCATTTCCAACAGTTGGTTCTTCGACCAGCACTACTACATCGGTTTGTCAGACAATATGGATACAGGCGTAAAGCTCACGACCGAAGTCGGGGACTGGTCGCTCGATGCCGGTATCTATGCCTGCGGCGAAGGCAGTTGGCTCGGTCCCGACGGCCCCAACAACGCATACGCGGATTCCGCCCGATATTCCTACGACCCGGTCAAGGCGGCTTATGGCCGCGGCTACCAAAAGGACGGGCAACTGAACCTGCGTGGCATTTACCACACGCAGTATCTCGGGCTGGAGGCCGATCTCGGCGGCTCGGCCATGCTGGGGCACCTCAACGGCACCGGCGGCTATGAGGACGGCAGCATGTACGCGCTATCAGGCTTCGCCGTGCATCGTCTCGGGAACTGGACGCTTCAGGCCCAGCTCAGTTACTACAACTACAGCATTGATAAAAACGGCCTGGGTGACAACGAACTCATCCCGATGGGAGCCTATGCCTACGAGGAAGGTGTCGCGACCGAAGGTCTTGTGCCAGCCATTAGCCTGAGCTATTTTTACGAGGTCGATCAGCTCGAATGGCTGGATTCGGTCACGCCATATATCGAGTACAGTAATATCATCAAGTTCGGGCACGACGATGCCACGAATCAGCCCTTTAAAAACAGTGCGCTCGCCACGGTAGGCGCAGCCTGGGCTGCGGGACGCTGGTACATTTATACCGAAACAGCTTTCTCCGACGGAAATTACTTTGTCGGTGGCAATCCATACACCAACTTTGGTGCCAACCAGAACCAAACGTGGGAGTACAGAATTAACATTAATTTCGGTTATTATTTCTAATCTATAATCACAAGAAAATGCCACAAAAGCCTAAAAGTCCGATAAACTCTGGACTTTCACGGGCATACCACGGTACGACTTAAGGAGAGCATGAGTTTAATTGAGGTTAACAACCTGTACAAAATCTTCGGCCCACACCCTGCCGAGCGGGCTTTGCCGATGCTCAAAGAGGGTAAGGGCAAGAAGGAAATTTTAAAGAAAACAGGCTGTACGGTCGGGATCAACAATGCGTCTTTCACCGTTGAGGAGGGTGAGATATTCGTCGTGATGGGCCTGTCCGGGAGCGGCAAGTCCACCGTCATTCGCTGTCTGAATCGCTTGATCGAACCTACTTCCGGTGAGGTGAAAATTGATGGAGAGGACATCGTCGGCATGTCGAAAGACCGACTGCGCCATGTCCGCCGCAAGAAGCTCGGGATGGTCTTCCAGCGCTTTGGGTTGCTGCCGCATCGCAGCGTTATCGATAATGTCGCCTTCGGACTGGAAATCCAGAAAGTCCCCCGTGAAGAACGCTACCAAAGCGCGCTTCAAGCCATCGAAACCGTCGGTCTGAAGGGCTACGAGTACCAGATGACGGACGAACTCAGCGGCGGCATGCAGCAGCGCGTCGGCCTGGCCCGCGCCTTGGCCAACGACCCGAAAATCCTGCTCATGGACGAGGCGTTCTCCGCCCTCGATCCCCTCATTCGGGTTCAGCTCCAGGACGAGTTGCTGGAGTTGCAGGCCTCCATGCACAAGACGATTGTCTTTATCACGCATGACCTTGATGAGGCCCTCAAACTTGGCGGGCGCATCGCAATCATGAAGGATGGAGCGGTTGTGCAGATCGGCACGCCCGAGGACATTTTATCAAATCCGGCCGACGATTACGTCGCCGCGTTTGTGGAAAATGTCGATCGCTCCAAGGTCCTCACGGCCAGTTCCATCATGCGCCCCACCGATGTCATCTATGACACGGCCGGGCCGCATCAATGCGCCCGCCGCATGCGCCAGATCGGCTCATCTACGATGGTCGTGGTCAACCGCGACCGCCACTTCCTGGGCTACGTCAAGATCGACGACGTCATACATTTGTGCAAAAAAGTTCCCAGTGCGGAGGATGACCGCGACAAGTGGAATTTGCGCGCAATCATTCAGGAAGACATGCGCACGGCGGATGTTGACGATCTGATCGCGGACATGCTGGGAGATGCCTCAGCGCAGTCCCTGCCCATCGCCGTCATTGAGAAAAACAAACATTTTAAGGGGATTGTGACGCGTGCCGCCATCCTCGGAGCTATCGGGGGAGAGTCAGAGACATGAAGATACCAGTAGGTGAATTTTTCGAAAACATCGTTTATTTCCTCAAGCACCACCTGCAGGGCTTCTTCGATGCCATCAGCACGGCGGTTAAGGCCGTCATCGTGTTCCTTGAGAATATCTTTCTGCTAGAGTCGCATGTTTTCTATCCGTCCATTATTGTAGCACTGCTCTTTGGCCTTCTCATGGGCCTGGCCCTGCGCAAGAAGCTGCGGGCACGCTCGGCCGTCATCGTGGGGATATGTGCCTGCATCGGCATTGGCGGGATCGAGGCCTATCGGCTCAACACGCTCCATCAGCAACTCACAATCGCTCAAAGCGAAGCCATCCAGCAGGACATCGCCGGAATGGTGAAGAGTTTAGAAAACGCAGCTCCGGCAACAACTCAACCAGCCACCGACGCGATTCAGGACTTTTCAGCACAGGTCCAGCGCGGCAGCATGCTTGCCCGACAAACACGTGTAGCCGAACGTAGTCTGCGCGGCGTATCACCAGGCGACTATCAGGTCATTCTGGAAACACTCAGCAAGCTCAGAGCCCATGCCCAGGCGGAAGGGATGAGCGCAAAGCAACTATCTCCCCTCGACAAAAGCATCGAGTACTACGAAAGCTTTAGCCTCATCAAAGATGTCGAGCCCGCACAACGCATCCTGGCGTCACTGGATGAGCCTAAAGCGTGTATCGATATTTTAAATACACGCACCTACTCTCGCATCACCGGAAAAATGCGAGTCGCCGCCAATGTCTTTCCTGACGATGCGGTGCGGGCAGCGACTCAAAAGGCGCAGTCCTCGTTTGCGACGCTGGACCCGGTCCGACTGGTATGGCTGTCCAAGGCCCTGATCCTTGCCCTGCTCGCTTTGCTGGCCTATGTGGTCTCAGGCCTGGGCATGCTCGTCATGTGCCTGATCGGCTTTCTGCTCATCATGTCAATGGGCATGTGGGACCTGACGATGCTGACACTCGCCATGGTCGTTTCCGCAACCCTGTTTGCGCTCATCCTCGGAGTTCCTCTAGGTGTACTCGCCGCGCGCAGCAGATCTGCCGAAAAAGTCATCCGCCCGGTACTGGACTTTATGCAAACGCTTCCAGCTTTCGTGTATTTGATTCCGGCCGTATTCTTCTTCAGTCTCGGGGTCGTCCCTGGCGCCTTTGCCACGCTCATTTTCGCCATGCCGCCCGCGGTACGCTTTACGACGCTGGGCATCAGGCAAGTACCCGAGGAAGTCGTCGAAGCTGCGGACGCCTTTGGCGCCAACGACTGGCAGATGCTGGTCAAGGCCCAATTGCCGATTGCGATGCCGACCATTATGGCAGGCCTCAACCAGACCATCATGCTCTCACTGTCGATGGTGGTCATCGTCGGTATGATCGGGGCTGGCGGGCTGGGTGAAGCCGTCTTGAGCGGCATCCAGCAGATGGAGATGGGGTATGGCTTCGAGAGCGGGCTTTCCATCGTTATTCTCGCGATCTATCTCGACCGCCTCACTCAGGCTATGGGTAATAAGAAAAAGAGCTAACATTCCACCCTCTGTATTTTATGACAACGAACAGACGTAACACCGCCATCGCCTTCATGCTGGCAGCGGCAGCGCTCATCGTGAGTGGCTGCAAGGAAAAGACAACCACGAGCGCCAATGCCACAGACGACGCCAACACACAGCGGGCTCCTTTGAGTAACACGATCCAAATCGCCTACCCCAACTGGGCCGAAGGCATTGCCATGACTCATCTCGCCAAGGCTGTGATCGAGGATAAGCTCGGCTACGATGTGGAGCTGACCCAGGCTGATCCCGGCACGATTTATACCGCGCTGGCCAACAGCGGCCAGGACGTGATGATCGACGCCTGGCTCCCCAACACACACAAGTCCTACTGGGACAAGTATGGCGACAGCCTTGAGGACCTGGGGCCGGTCTTCGGATACGGAGTCACCGGGCTTGTCGTACCCAGCTATATGGATGTTAACTCCATCGAAGACCTTAACAATATTGCCGACCAATTGGACGGAAAGATTGTTGGCATTGGGACCGGCGCCGGTATTTATAAAAGTACGAACAAGGCGATCGATGCCTACGACTTGAAGCTTGAGCAAGTCGCCTCCTCAGGCCCGGCCATGACTGCCGCGCTCCAGCAGGCCATTGACAATGAAGAACCAATCGTGGTGACTGGCTGGAAACCGCACTGGATGTTTTCCCGTTTTGACCTCAAAGTCCTCAAGGACCCGCTAGGTGTCTATCCAATCGACGCGGTCAAAGTCGTCGCGCGCGAAAACTTCACCGCGGATTACCCGGACGTGGCGCAACTTTTCATTAACTATAGTCTGACCGAAGAGCAGCTTCTGGACCTGATGCAGGCGATCAACAGCGCCGATGCGGGCACCGACCCCGATGATGTTGCCCGTGACTGGATGGCTCGCAACAATCCACTCGTCGAGTCCTGGATCCCGAATTGACCTGCTTCCCGCAAGAAGCAACCCGGCTGGCCGACGTGTGTTTTCGAGGAAAAAATGCCGTCGGCCAGTTGTTGTTTGCCATTTGCTACAAGGTGGAACCGAGTCCGATGCAGCCGGCGGGGTTTAATCGGTGCTTGCCGCCTTTTACACAGAACAGACCATCCAGCCGGGGTAGCCACGGCTCATTGGCCCCCGGCGTGTACTGCGGTGAATTCAACTCCACTCCTTTGCGAACCGGGAGATAAGCGCCAAACAAGTAGGCGTGAATCGCCGAGAATCCAGGGTTCGTCAAATCCTGTAAGCTGATCTTCATCCCATGATTCAGCGCCCAGGCTGCCGACACCAAGGCGAAACTATGCCCTTTACAGGTCTTCAATGCCAATCCGCTCCAGCCTTGTTCCCTGGCTACCGGCAATAGCTCCAGGCTCGTCAATCCCTCATCGAGAAAGACCGGTTTACGCGCTCCCACCTTTTGCCAGTTAAAGGGGTGCTTAACGATGTCCCGCGCCGTAGGCTGTTCAATATAATCAAGTGCCGCGTATGCGTGCTCATCCGTGGCCTTCAGCCGCTCCAGGTAATCCAGCACCGCGTCCGCATCGGGATTACCTTCGTTACTGTCGATCGAGAGAACGGGAGAAGCAACACCCTGCCGCCGTGCGGCCTGATAGATCTGGGAGGTACGCAGCGCATCGGCTTCATTGTCTGTGCCCAATATCTTCACTTTGAAGCAACCGATACCATGACGGCCAACAGCCTGCCGCATCACGGCATCCAAATCGTCTTTTGCACTGACGATCCACCAGGCATCCAGCTCCGCTAACGGCTGGCGGAGTATCTGTCGGACGGCCTGGCAGACTCCCTCCGTAAACCAGTGGTCGGCGCTCGGAACCGCGCAAGGTTCGCAGTAAAAATCAAACGCACTCCTGCGCATCGCCTGCCCACTCGCATCGTGGATAGCGGCATCAAAGGGGCTGGCACAAACGGCTTTGGCCAGTAGCGGCATTTCTTCAAAAAAATCGAGGGCCGATATCCTCTCGTGCAATCTGAGGCCCAACTCCAGCGGATGCTCAGGCTCCCCTCCGCACGCATCAAACAAGCCGGCAGCGAGATGCTCGCAGAGCTCCCGCATCCGGCGCTCCTTTTGTCCACGGGCTTCAGTTCCGCCCGGCCACGCCCACAGGTCACTCAGGTAAATTGAGCCTCGTCCCTCCGCCTCTTCGGAACCAACGCACACACGTACGCGCACGCGGGCTTCAGTCGTTTGGGTGATTGTCCCGGAACTTATTTGTAGCGGCCGCAAGAACGGTTGCTCGATAAATTCGACGGACGCTTCAAGAATGCGAATCTTCATTTTTTTCAGAAGCTATTTGCTGTGCCTGCAACACCAGGCGTGTGGTCTTCAAAATATCCTCGGTGCTCAACGCGCCTTCACAGGTCTGGTCCTTGGCCGAGATTTCATCGAGAAAGTTCTGCAAGTAGTTACGCCCGGAGGCCGGGATCTCCGTCAGCGCGACGCGCTGTATCTCCTCGTCGGAATCAGTCGCCAAGCTGAGAGTCTTTGCTCCGTAGCTGGCCTCGGCCATACCCGACGTCCCATGCACCGTCAGCCTCCAGTATTGAGCGAGTGAGTATCCGCACCGATCTGGAGCCAGATAGGACAGGTCAGCGAAACAGGAAACTCCGTTCTCCAGCGTTCCGTACATCTGCGCACAATCGCAAAAGTGCGGAGCCTCTTTGGCCTTCGCGTTCCATTCACGCACGCTGATCATCCGCTCCCACGCCGATCCCGTCAGCCAGGGCAGCAGGTCAAACACATGCACACCGATATCGTTGACCGTTCCCCCGTGTTGATCACCGGCGAAGTACCAGCCCGCGCGCTGCCCATAAAGCAGGGGATGCTGCGCCAGGATCGTCACGGTCTGCACCGATCCGATCTTGCCGTCCCGGATGATTTCCCGCAGACCGCGAATGGCCGGAGCCTCCGTCAAGTCGAGCATGCAGCCCACGGAGAGCCCACCCGCCCGTGCCAGGCTGCTAATTTCCCCCAACTCTTCCAGCGAGGTACATAGCGGCTTGTCAGCAATCACATGACAGCCCGCCTTCAGAGCCCGGATCGCAAGTGCTCCCCGTCGGGCATAAGTATCGCCGATAGCCACCACATTGCAGCCGCTCTCTGATAGCAGAGTATCGAAATCCGAATACTCGAATGGAAGTCCGCACACTCGCTCAGCTGCCGCCCGGGCAGTGTCATCGGCTTCCCAGGCAGCCACAATCTGGCAGGCCGGATGGGCGCTGACGCGCTCAATGAGGCTAAAGATATGCGAGTGCCTCAATCCGGCAAAAGCGAATCGGTATTCGGTCGCCCTACCTTGAGAGCGTCCGCCTTGCATATCAACGTTCATGATAATTCCTCCACATTTTCCGCCTTGCCGGATCGGGCCGAGCGGTAGGCAGCTTCCACGACGGCAACGGCGGCCCCGGCTTCGTCTCCTTCGATGATAGAGTCTCTAGATGAGCCTCTCACCGCCTCACAGAAATCCGCAATTTGCTGCCGATGTCCTTCGCAGGAAATGGCAGCCGGGTCCGAGGATCCACCCCGGATTTCCCCGCCGAGATTACCCGCCCGGATCGCCTCGTCCTCCGGCTTCTCGTCCGCAAAACGCCAATCCTGAATCCGATCATCAACCAGAACCGCCGTCCCGCGATCCCCGGATATCTCCAACATAAAGTCCAGCCCCGGATAACAACTCGTCGCCGCAGTAATTGTACCGAGCGCGCCACTGGCGTAGCGCAGGTTTGCTGCCAGCGTATCTTCCACCTCGATTCCCGTATGCACGAGCTGACCGGACAAAGCAGAGACTTGAGTCACCTGCCCTCCCAGCCAAAGCAACAGGTCCACCGCGTGAATTCCCTGGTTCATCAGAGCGCCGCCGCCATCCAGGGACCACTTGCCACGCCACGCGGATGCCTCGTAGTAGGACGGCTCTCGCCACCACTTGATCCTCGCACTCAGGAAGGTAAGCCGACCGAACCGCCCTTGCTCAACCGCTCGACGGATCACTTGTGCCCCCACCCCACAACGCAGCGGAAGCAACCCGGCGAGAATCCGGTTTTGCTGGCTGGCCTCGGCAATCATGGAGCGTATGCGCCCCGACTGAATCTCAAGCGGTTTCTCACAGAGCACGTGTTTGCCCGCGCGCAACGCTGGAATAGCCCCCTCGGCATGAAGCCCACTCGGGGTGGCAATGAGTACCGCATCCACCGCAGCGTCCTGCCCGAGCAACGATTCCACCGAATCGCACAGTAGGACGTCATCGTCATTCGCCGCCGCGGCAGCCGAGTCGGAGTCGAGCAAACGGCACGCCGACACCGGATCCACCGAATAAATTGCAGCCAACTGTGCCTGCGGTATCCGTGCCAGCGCATCCACATGTACTTTGGCGATACCGCCGCTCCCGATCAGGCCAAACCGCACGGGCTTTGCACTTTCATTAGACATATAAATAACGTTTTATCTTTTAACTATATCTTTGCTCTCGGTATCGCCTGGCGAAGCCAGCTCCGTCATAGCAGACAGCTTCTGCGATCTCACCAATTGCCACTTCAGCGCCTTCTGCCTGTCGCGACTGCAAGGCTGCGATTGCTGCCAATTCCGGCTCGATCATTTCCTCGAATGCACAAGGTGGTTGCTGAGCATCACCTGCCAGCCACGGCCAGACGCGTTCGAGATAGGCCCGGTAAAGGTCGTCCGTTTTGGGTTGCATCTGAACAAAACTCCGGTCCGTCACAATCGTCCCGTAGAACGGCATCCATCCTCCGGCCTGCTCACCGACAACCACCCATGCGAGGCGGCCATCTTTCCAGCTCAGTTGCACCCGCTCCTGCACGGAGCCCCCCAGCCAGCGAACCTTACTAAGGCCCGGCCCCATGACCGCGCAGGCAAAGGTGTAGGCGTGAATCCCGTAGTTAAATTCATCCACAGCACACCCGCTGAGCGCTGTGTGCGGGGTGCCGCGCTCGGACTCGGGCAAGGCCATCCACTTCGTCAGTTCCGGAGCATAGCGCAGTGAGGACCCGCCGAAAATCCGGGCTCCCGCCTTCGCCCACTGGCCGATCTGGCGCAGGTCGGCCAGGTTCCCGGCTACCGGCTTGTCGATGAGGACGGACTTCCCCGCCTCGATAAATGGCTTCGCTTTCGCCAGGTGTGTGTCCCAGTCGCAACCGTGGATGACAACGGCATCGACAGCGGGCACCATCTCTTCGAGCGAGCTGAAAACACGCCCGATACGGTGCTCGCGGGCGAAATTTTCCGCATAGCCACGCGGGTGAACGGCACCGCCGTCCCACAGCCCGACGATTTCCGCTCCCAGTTCGCGCTCCACCGGTAGCCACGCAGCCGGATGACTCGTGTCCAGGTCAACAATTCCTAATCTCATTTATGTACAAGTTTGTGAGGGTTATCCTTCGCGCATCGACATGCAAAGCCCGGCAGGCTTCAGAGACGCAACAGCATGCGCCCAGCCCCCATGTAAAGGTAACTGAGTCCGACGGAGGCCCCCGCCTCCGCCGGCTCAGCCTGTCATCATGAATCCGGGTTCACACCCATCCTCAATACTCAAGCAGCACTGCCAACAGTTCGGCATTCGGCTGACTCAACGCCTCGTAGGCAAGTTTCGCATCGGCAAAGGGAACGCACCTGGAGACAAGTCGAGACAAGTCGAGGGTTCCGCTCTCCATCAGTTGCAGCATGGTGTGGACATTCCGGCGCACGGTATGGGGGACATACACAGCGGGATAATCAACTCCGGACTCGTACGCCGGGTCCCGATAGCCAGGGCCCGCCTTGGCCGAGCTGAGCAATTGCACATTCCCCATGTTCGAGGCCATCAACAGTGAAATCTTCGCTCCTCCCGGAAACACGATACGCCCGTGCGGAACTCCGTCAGGCGCGGTGGCCAGGCACGATTTGAGCTTTTCAACCGCCTCCGTCGCGTCCCCGCCGAAGCAGACGCTCGCGTGTTCCACGCCATAGGGGCGTGCCCACTCTGCCAATCCATCCCAACCCGTGTCGCTCAAGGGAAAGGTCACAGTACCTTCTGGCAACAGGTTCAGACGAAACTCATTCGAATCCATCACGCACACACGTGCACCCGCGATCTGGTAGAGGCGGGTCGCCATCTGCCCCATCATGCCCGCACCGAAAACAACAACGTTCTCGCCGATTTTGACATCCGATTTATACACGCTTTCCAGGGCAAAGCAAAACATCGCGGCCAGCGACGCCTCCTGTGGGCAAACCCCAACGGGCAAAGGCACGACCAGATTCTGGGCTACCACTGTGCGCGTGGCGTGATAGGCTCCCGCGCCAATCGCCACGACGCGATCACCCGGAACGATTCCCTTTACCGCCTTGCCCACACGCTTGACAACCCCGGCCTGGCTGTAGCCCATCTTGGCATTGGGGTGGCTGCCCGGCTCGGCGTCCTTAATCACCTCCAGCGAGCGAAGCTCCGTCCCGGCGCTGATAAAGCTATAAAGCGGAGCAATCTCCACGTCATTTTTGCTCATATCGACGGTGGCCCCCCGGGCCAGTTCCAGTCCTTTCCCGGCGACCGCCTGAATCACCGTTATGTCCCCGTTTTCAGAGGATAAATCGTCAATCTCACAAACACTGTCTGTCTTTTTCATGGTAAGTTTTTTAAATGGGTTCAGAGTCTGGGTTGAATACCTGTGGCATTGAAAAAGGTCGTGCCCGCTTCGAAAGAAACGGTCTTGGCTCCCTCGCCAGTCGGGAAAGTCAGACTACCGGGCATGGATGTCTTCAGGCGCCAGAGACCATCCTTCCCCGGCACTCGACCCAGCGTTAATGTGGCGGGAATACTCACAACATCACCGGGCTTGACCGCCAGGATGTCGATCCGGTCTCCGGCGGAAAGCCCCTCGACCTCGGTCAACTCGACCTCGCGGCGAAAAACCCTGCGCACCAGTGACTGAACAGGCTCCTCTGCCGAAGCGTAATCCCCTGCCTTCACCACGCCGTGACCCCGGTAGGCGTGTGCACCTCCACGGCCTGCCATCATGTGCATCCAGAAGAGATTGACTTTGTTGGCTGCCGGATCGACGGACTCGATCTCCATCGACGCGCTGACCAGTGATTGACGCTGAAACAGCAATGTGGACCGTCCATCCGCCGAAGACTCGACCTCTTCGATTTCATAGTACTCGTTGCTCGAATACGCCAGATCTCCGCCGATAATACTGTCCACCAGCAGCGGCGCCCCCTCCAGAACATTGCCCTCCGGCAGCGGACAATCGAGGACCAACACGGACTCGCCCTCGTAGGGAGAAACTTCCAGCACCCGGGCGCGAATGGCTGGGGCCTCCAGCTTGATCTCCCAGCCCTCAGCAGTAAGCCCGGTTACCTCCTGCATGGCCACCGCCACGAGTTCGCCGGCCTCATCCATCCGTACAAAAGCCTGCCTGCCGTCCACTGTCGCCACCGACGTGCTCATCTTCTGGGGCAAACGGGAGGCCAGCAGATAATCCCTCAGTCCGCCCTCAAGTCCGACTTCGAACGCCACCGCATCCGTTTCCTCGTCCGCCTCAAAGGGGAGACGCTGAATATCGCGAATGGGCCAGGAGGAATCGTTTCCGACTTCGACGACGTTAACGAAACGGCTTTCCAGACCACGCCCGCTGCGACGCGCAACGATGACCTCGAAGTGGTTGTCCGGGTTAATACTCGGGCTCTTGGCCGTCATCGCGTCCATCCCGTCAAAATTGAGCATGTGGGCACGCATCCGGTTCCGGTTATCCGGTAAGGGCCACTCCGCCGTCCAGTCCTCCTGAACCGCCGATGCCAGCTTGACATCCCAAATCATGCCATAACCGTTTCCCGGATCTGGGTTCCACTTGTTCGTGGGCAGTTTTTTCTCGCCAGGAAGCGGTTCCACGATTCCGCCGCCAGTGCCGTTCAGGCGCTCGCCCCAGCTTTGGCCGGGCTGGTTCCAAGACTCTGAGCGCAGCTTCGGGTTTCCCACCGAGGCAAGCGTCCATATGCCCTCGACCGCTTCGGGAGTGACGCCCTCGACACGGAAGGGATCCACCCCCGCATTCGCATAGGGGCCGTTCCAGACGTAGTCATGGGTGTTCCCTCCCAGCACATAAACAATGTCCACAAAATAGTAATCGCTCGCGTTCACGTCGATCAGCCAGGCTGCCCGCCGGTAGTCAGTCAGCGAAGCCAGCGAATACTGCTCAGGGTTACTCATCTCGACCATCTGAGCCGGGCTATCGGCATCTGCGAGGAAGCCGGTCACACTGGCTGCGGGAGCGGGAATCGTCGTCCACGAGCCTTTGTACTTGTAAGGGGCCGGCAGGTCCTCGTTCACGATGACGGCGTTGTGGGCGACGGAGCGCGTCCCCCAGCCCAGGTTATCGGGCGTACCAGACCATTGATAGCCGTACTCTCCGAAGAGCACCATCCCGTCCCCGTAAGGAACTATCGTCATCTGGTCATCATGACCATGCCAACTGTTAAACCCGCCGCGCATGAACAAGGCGCGTGCGTTTTCCTTTTCGCCACTGCGGAGCACCGCAATCCCCTTGGCGGCCATCAGGTCGGACTCTTCCCCGAGGGTAACAGTCTCGGCGCCTTCAGACGGAGGCGGTGGCTCGCTCCAGATGCTCGGGCCATAGACAAGCATTTCCTCAAGACTGGGTGTAAAGGCTTCACCGTCGGGCAGACGTGCGTAGAGGACTTCGATTTCGCGCTTCCACTCGGGTCGCGTCGTCTGCCCGTAGAGGATGCGCAGGAACAGGTTCCGGTGCTTGCTTAGCCAGACATTATCTTCGTCCAGATAAATATTTCGGTCCATCGACATGTCTCCGTACTGCGGGTAACGCCCCAGTACAGGCAGCCGGTAAAGCATCCGTACAGCCGTCTCGTACCAGCGCGGATCGTCCCCGGGGTTACCCACGGACTCCAGCGACGGCATCCCGGCCTCGGCCGGATAATTCGCCGCATCGTAGTTCGCCAGGGGTGCCATCAGACGGCTGCCGTAATCACGCCCCAGCCGGCCATAGCTGCCGGAATTTTCCATGTAATCGCCATCGCGGTTGATGGTGTTGTCGAAAAATCCGTTCAACCCGACCAACCCCTGCTCGAGCAGTTCTTCGTCACCGAAGAGCACTCCCTGAGCCAGCAGATTGGCCACAAGGATGATGCCGTGATTCGTCAACGAGCGCATCTCGGAGAAATAATTGTACTCGTAAAAATCAAAATAGTTGTCGGCAATGTTCTCGCGCACCGTCAGGTCGGGAGCGGTGGGTGACGGCGTACCGGCGAAATCCGCGTTACCGATCAAGTCGAAGGCGAAGGCGGAGTTGATCGCCCGCTGGTTAGCGATGTTTCCAAGGTAGCGGAAGAAGCCTTTACCGTCTTTGCCGACGTAGGGATAATCCGCCACCGTGCTGCCATTGCTGGGTTGCTGGACACGAAGGCTCGCCAACTGGTCGAGGATGAACAAAGCCCGCTCGGCGTAGGCTTGCTGACCGGTCAGCATGTACGCCAGGGCCAGATTGTCCACCGCCTCATGGAGACGGTCCATCACCCAGGAGTTCCACACACCCTTGAAATAAAATACTTTCCCGTCCGACTCCCGTACCCAGCCGCTCCCATCGTCGTAGTAGAGCTCACCGGGCTTCTGAATCCCGTACACATCTCCGGTATGGGGCGAGCGAATGGCACCGGGCTGATCGAGGCTACACATGTCCCCCGAGCGGGCAAACCTCGGCCAGGGAGCATCTGTACGCGGATCTCCCGCAACCCCGAAGGCGTAGATCTCCTCCGGCCCCGGTACTAATCCCGCCACTTCGGACTCACTGCGGGCAACCCACTCATCGGCTACCGTGAGAATATCCGCCACGAGTTCTTCGTTCGCACCCTGCTCTCGCACCAGTTTCCGAACCTCTTCGATGTCAGCCTGAGTGTAGGCCATGCCTATCACAGGAACCACCGTGCCCGCCGCATTCTGCGTCGTGGTGGTAGTGCTCTCGGAATGGCTTTCCGAAAGGCCAAGCATGCAAACAAAGACCATGAAAAATGGCAGTGGAGTAAAGCGATTTAGAGTCATAAAATCAGATAAAGTATTAAAAAAAGAATAAAAAACCTCAAGTTACGTTACTGGTTAATCTTCCAGAACGTCTCCGAGTGCCCGGACCTTGTCGTTGCTTGCGAGGGAGTAGATGTAGCTCCTGTCAAAACTCGCAATGCTACCGTCCATTCGGACCACTGTAATCTTATCTCCGGTAAAACCGCCCATCAGATTATCAGCCCATGAGGTAGAGGTCGGGTCGGAAAACAAAGGCGTCGTGCTGATACCCGCCGAATTCACACTATCATTGGAAAGCCCGGGCGCCAGCGGGGAACGGGGCGGGTTCGTCGTGTCAACGCCCCCCGGAAGCGAGTAGTAGATGTAGCTGATGAGGTAGGCGATTGGCGAGTCGTTGTAGTAGTGAAAGCGATTGGCTTCACGTTCCAGATTAGGCGTCAAAGGCCCGTAAAACGCATCCGGTCCCTCCAGGTAATCACTCATTCCCCATACGGGCCGGTCTTCTGCCGCATCATCCCATTGGTTCGTGAGCATACTCAGGGCGTTTATCGACTGGGTATTATAAAGCACCGGGCCCTGTGTCATGCGTGCTCCCGTCCCGACCATCACTGTCAACGGCAGTCGCCCGTTATTATCGCTGGCATACGCGAGTGAAGCCAACCCGAGGTTGCGCAGCTTTTCTGCATTCTTTACCTGGTCGGCCGACTGGCGGACGTTTCCCGTCACGGCAACCACGAGTGCCGCCAGCACCGCGACCACGGCGATCACCACCAGCAGTTCAATCAGCGAAAACCCTGCCCTCCCGCGAACGGACCAATCCCGGCCAAAATGGCCAACCGGCTCGCTCCGCCGGGTACTTGCCTGACTTTGCACTGCCGGTAATAGTTTGTGGGCAGCGGGTACAAGCATGGTCAGGATTTTAAATACGTTCATCTCAACAATTACCTTGGTTACATAATACTTGAGTCGTGATGTCGGCGGTGCCGCGGCCTGCCGCAAACAGGTCAGCAGGCCGCGCACGCCTTGACAACTATTTCCGTTTCCGGCGCACAAGCGCCAGCAGAACAACCGCAGCACCGAGGATAACGGCGTAGGTCGAAGGCTCCGGCACCACCGAGAGCACCCATCCGTCAGCCGCGTTAAAGCGGGAGGTATCCCAGGACTTGCCGCCGTCCAACTCGGGGAGCAGCATATCTGTAAAATCACCGCTGATGCTAGCGATGTTGCCCGTGAAGATATTGTAGTCACCTTCCAGAATCGGGCCGGCATCCCCCATGAGGATCGAGAGCATGACGTTCGAGCCGATGTTAAACTCCGCATTGCTGCCGAGGATAATCGAATCAATGCCGCCGTTGCCGTAAACCTCGATTTCGAGAATGCTGTTTTCGTTCAGGTTGATCGTGGAATCAACCGTCACCGTGGCCGGACCGGTAGCGCCGTCCAGGCCGACGGCGAAGACCGCCGTATAGGTATCATAGACGATCTCGTTGTCCACTAGACGCTCCACAACCTGGCCCTCAAAATTGACAGTAACGGTATTTCCCAGCCCTGTCCCGGCCGCCTCAAAACGTCCGCTGCCAGCAACGTTAACCGTCAACGCAGTGCTATCCCCGGCCAGAGTCTTGCCTGCGAGCACACCGCCTTCGGCGAGTTGGAGCAGGCCGTTGGTATTGGTCAGCACGCTGCTCGATGTGAAGGTGCCGCCATTATCGATGAGCAGGTAGTTGCGCCCCGTCGTGGCCGTTATACCATCAAGCACATCCACCGTCGCATCGGTTTTAAAGGTCGCGCCGTTTTCCACCTTCAGGTAGTTGTCATCACTGGCACTGCTATTGTAGCCGACCTGAGTGTACACGTCTCCCGACACCGTCATCGTGGAGCCGCTACCGGTCACGAGGATGCCGTTATCTCTCCGGTAGTGGTTCGCCCCAACCAACACCGAAACCGTCGCGTCCGGATTATCGCCAATCACAGTCAAGCTCGCGCCATCCGATACCGTGACGATATTTCCGCTCTGAATAACGGAGGAACTAAGCCCTGTCGTCGGGCGAGACGCAACGATAAGGGCGAGGGTGGAAAACTCGCCGCTCAAGCCGCTCAACGTCATCGCCGAGCCCGCACCGGTCACCACAAGGCTGTTATCGTTACCAACTCCGGAAGTCACGGCCTGGGTTCCGCTCAGCAGCATGCCTTTGCCATTGTAAATGGCACCGTCACTAACGGTCAGGGTGTGGCCGTTACCCTGCCTGCCGACGACTGTATTTGCACCGCTGTCCGTGATGTTGAGCGCGCCTGAAAAGTTCGCCGCACTTCCGGTGTCAGACGCATTTGTTCCAATCTGGAAGCCCGAGAAAGAATAATCGGCGGATCCGCTTACCGGGCCGGTAACGTTCAAGATAGAAGCCGCCCCCGAATTGCTGCCTACCAGATGGCTCCCCGGAGTCTGAAAGGAGAGCGACGATCCACTGGCCATGTTCAGGTTCACGGTCGTGCCTCCACCAAAGCCAATATTCATGTAGTTGCCGACATTCGCTCCCGTGATGTCCACATTATTGACCGCGCCGCTCGTACTGTTGAAGAAAGCGCGGCTGACATTGCCATCGCCAGAAAGGTCAGACGGAGCCCCATTGTCCCAGTTATCGGGATTGGCCCAGTCATTGTCGGCGCCGCCTCCGGTCCAATAGGTGTTCACATTGGCAGCGAACAGAGAACTGCCGGCGAACAAGCATCCGGCGGCCAGGCCGGCGAAGATCGACTTCGAACGGCAGGTGAGTATGTTTGTTTTTCTTTTCATTTTCATAGCTTTAGGGTGATCAGATTTACTCCTCAAATGGTTACTTATTTTCATATGTTCACATCCCGAAGTTGTGTTTCCCAATTATCACAATCCTTTTAATGATGTTATATTTAGCTGTCTCGATGAATAGCTATGGGCAAGTATCAGCTGTCTTAAACCGGGAATAACATTACGCCCCCTATCGCCATCTTCAAGTCGAGACCGCTCCCCCAACACCCAAAACTGGACCGGTTATTTTCAAGCTCAATCCCCCCCCCAAAAAACCACCTAATCCTTTTTATAAACTGACATAAAAGCCAAAATCTCCAAATAATACTCTCCCTCAAATCATTAATTCAAGAAGACCACCGTCTTAAACCCAGGCCCCAAACATGGCCGACACATTTGATAGGGGTCTTAGATAAAAACCTGATAGCACTACACGTACTACCACAGATCTACAGCAACCGCATAACCAAGGCATCATCCACTTGTTAAAACCATTTCCAATCAAAAGAACTCCAATAATCACCACAAAGTTACTTGGCTCACAAAACCCCAAACAAGAATAACCATACCGGGCAACCAAAGGAGCTTGCCAACTGCAGGCACATATGAGTCATGAGAAAGTATGGCCACACGGAGCAAGAAAGCGTTCAAGCCACTACCCGCCCTCTGCCGCTCAATCAAATCACTGCCCGCCCCGAAGGATTACTTCAAAAGCATCCCGGGGGCCCGAACCCCGCTACCGGAAAATGTTCTGCTCTTCCACCGAGACATCAGCCACCGCCAATGGATGATCCACAATGAGCGCAAACAGCCCAGCTTCCACTACCTCTACGTCCTGATAATCAGCATCAGGGGAGAGGGCCGAATCATCGTCGAAGGGAACCCCCACATCGTTAACCCGGGACAATGCGTACTCGTCCCTCCCTACCAGGCGCACTACTACTCGCAACTACCCGAAGACGGCTTCGAGTGGCTGTTCATCACCTTCGAAATCGAAAAACTGCCCCCCAACCTGCGCGGGACAGGAATAGCGCGCACAGTTCCCCCGCAGTTACCATCCCAACTAGAGACACTCCTCCGGGCCTTCCGGCTTGCACTGAGCATGCCCGAGAGATCAGACATTCTCATCTGGCAGCTGGCCATCTTGCTCACGACCCTGGCAGACGAGGGCATGGAAGTCCCAGCCGAGGACCGAAGTCGCTCCAGCGCGGAAGAAAAACTCTTCCTGCGCATCCATACCCTGATAACCGAAAATATAAGCAGCCACCTGAGCACCCATCAAATAGCCGAACACATCGGCGTATCCGAAAGCCACCTGCGCGCCCTCTTCAAAAAAGGAGCCGGATGCAGTCTTGGGCGCTTTCAGCGCAACGTACGGCTTCAACACGCCGCTCGCCTGCTCACCCGCCACCAGATGAATGTCACCGAGGTCGCCAGCGCCTGCGGATGGGACTCCCCCTACTCTTTCAGCCGAGCCTTTCATCGATATTGGGGCAGGCCGCCCAAGGCCTTTCACCCCAAGAGCAGCTGAATCCCGCGCGCCTTCAAGCTCTAACAATGCCCCACGAGCGCCCTCCGTCGGTTTCGACATGAATCGAAGCAGTAATGCCATTCCACGCCCGAAACGAATCCATTAAAGTAGCGGCATGGATAACCCAAAGAAGAAAATAGCCGTCATCGGCTGCGGCCACCGCAGCCAAAGCGTATTAACCAATCTCTTCAAAGCGAACCCAGACGCGATTGAGATAACCGCGCTCATGGATCCGTCACAGGAGAGCATCCACGAGATAAAAAAAACACTCGCCCCCAACGCCGTCACCTACCCAACCGAGAAGGAACTACTCGATCACAGCAAGTGCGACTGGGTCTTCATCGGCTCTCCCAACTGCCACCACGCCAACCAGGCCATAGCCGCCCTCCAAAGCGGCAAACACGTCTTCTGCGAAAAGCCGCTGGCCACGACACTTGAGGATTGCATACAGCTCCAGCAGGCACTGGCCCAAGCTCCCGATCGATCATTCTTTTTCGGCCTCGTCCTGCGCTACACCCCCTTGTACGCGAAAATCAAGGAGATCATCGACAGCGGCGAACTGGGCCGCATCCTATCCTTCGAGTTCAACGAAACGCTCGACTTTAATCACGGCGGGGGCATCCATGGCAACTGGCGTCGCAATCGCTCACTGGCTGGCACTCACCTGCTGGAAAAATGCTGCCACGACATCGACATCGCCAACTGGCTGACCGGCAGCCTCCCCCTCCGCGTCGCCAGCTTCGGCGACCGGGACTTTTTCACCCCGGCCAACAAAGCCTTCGCCGAAAGCCTGCCCAGAAATGCCCAGAATCAAAAAGCCTACCACAAATGGGGCCACCTCACACAAGTCGATCCATTCAGCGAAGGAGCCAGCATCGTAGATAATCAGGTTGCGATCATCGAATACGCGAATGGCACACGAGCCAGCTTCCACACGAACTGTAACGCAGCCATCCACGAAAGACGCATCTACATCATCGGCGCCCACGGAACCATTCGCGCCAATGCCGTGACCAACATCATTGAATTCCGCAAGATCGGGTACGAGACCGAAGTCCAGACAATCAACCTCGAAAACACAGGCAGCCACTACGGCGGCGACTCAATCATGGGGGCCGCCCTGAGCAAAACTATCCTGGAAAACACGATTCCCCTCGCCGGACTTGACGACGGCATCCGCGCCTCCGTTTCCTGCTTCGGAGTCGACGAAGCCCTCGACACAGGCCATGTAGTCAACCTCTCTACACGCTGGAAACAAGTCGGCCTCAGCACTGTAGCGTAACGCCCACTCAGAAATCCTGGCAGCGACCGCCCCACCCATGCGTTTCAAATACCCAGACAAAAAAACCAATCAGTTACAAACACACCAACAGCCATTCCATCGATTTCACATAAATAATCGAGCGGTCCAGTTTTGATTCCAATGGGCAAATTGACCTCTTGATTATTATATTTTTAATTCTTTAACTAATCGGACACCGGCTAAAACAAGCACCGATCCGTTTCTCATTCCTTTAATCAATTTAAAAACTAATAACCATGAAGACACTTAAAACAACCAAACAACTTTTGTTGGCAGCCCTATCCGTTATCTCCTGCGCAACCGCCGCGATCGGCTCCTACCAGGAAAATCTCAGCAGCTACAAAGTCGGCAGTTCCCTCTATTCGTCCAATGGACCGTGGATAAAATTCGGAAGCGGCAAGACTAAACAGCCCGCCGCCAATACCGCAACCGTTCGAGAGCAGGATGGCATTCGCTACATATCTCTGGTAGCCGTCGGCGATAACAGCATCAACGCTCGAGCCTTCCGCAAGGTCTCGCTCCCGGTCTCAGCCACGACCAACAATGAAATCTCCGCCGATATCCGCTACGACAGTCCAGGCACCCCATCCGATGTAAAATCGCTCAGTACAATCACACTGCAGGCCCAAAAAGACGGAACGTATGATGCCGCCAGTTCGTTGACCTTCGGGCTCTCCAAAGAAGGTTTTCTGGTCCGGCTAGGCCACGGCAATCGGCTCGAGTCCAAGGCCGGTGGAATCAAAGTCGATCCCAATGCCTGGTACCGTTTTGTCATCCGCCTGACTCCTGAGACCGGTAAGGCCAGCTTCTCAGTCTACAAGCTTAACGCAGGCCAGCAGGAGCTAGTCTGGGAAGGCGACAACCTTGGTTTACCCAAATTCTCGCCCAAGGAGTTCTTCTCGATAAACCTGAACGTTGCCCGCCCCGGAAGATCTCCGGATCAAAAGAAAAGCTCTGACTTTGCCAACATCACCGTCGGCCCCTAGTCAGCCCGCATATACGACCTGCGACACTAAAACGAGTGCCCTCAAACGGACATTGCCAGAACGCGCTTCTAAATGCCTGCTAGCCGATGCAAACTACGCATAACATCGTCGCCACTTCATTGTGGTTTTTGAGTTCTCTTGCCGTGACAACCATATGTCTCGCCGAGACGAAAAACCCATCGGAAAAAGTCTTGCTCGAAGAGTCTTTCGACCACGGTCTGGATGACTGGTGGGTAGAAGGCGGTGTCAAAACGTGGGTCGAAGACGGCAGGCTATACGTCGATGCCGATCCGGAAACACCTGAAGCGGGGCCGTATGTAGCTACGGTCTGGTACCGCCATGAAATGCCTGGTGATCTACGTATCGAGTTCGATGCGCACGTGGTTTCTTCCAGTATCGATGCAAACAATATTAACTTCTTTCTGAATTACACAGATCCGTCCGGGTTGTCGCTATACGAGACAAGAAGCTCGAGGGAGGATGCCGCCTACCCGAAATACCATGACCTCAACGGACATATCGTTACCTTTTTGAATGACTACAGGGCGGAAAACGGAAGACTCGAAGACGGCTCCACCAGTGCTCGCATACGGCTTAGAAGATGTCCGGGATTTGAACTGATGAGCGAAGTATTCAATGGGAAGTGCGAGGCTGGCGTCACCTATCGATGCAAGATTGAGAAAAAAGGTAAGACGCTCAGCTTCTATATAGACGGGGTTGAGATTTTAAGTGCAGAGGATGAAAGAGAACCGCTTGGCCCTGGATATATCGGGATGAGAACATTCCGGACTTTCATGTGGTGGGATAATATCAAGGTGACTGAAATATAGTCATGCCGGGCCTGTGCCTCTGCGACTGGACAGGATGCGATTGCCGTGCCTGGGCCGAGATTGTTTTTGGCCTCATGTTCTCAGCTCAAGCCCCCACGGCGGCTCAGAAATGTAGCCGGTAAAATCGCCGTTCGCCCTCGCTTAAAACCTCCACTGTCGGCGCGCAATAGTCGGAAGCCCGGGTCCAGACGGTGCCGAGTTTATCAGCCGTTTCTAGCAGGCCCGGCCCGGCCCAGTCGATCATCAGGGTATTGCCCATCCTGACTGGCGGGTATACCTGCGGGGCCACATCGGCGGTGCTGACGGAGATTTTAACCGCTCCAAGATAGTAGTAACCTTTATTGCTCGTGTTGGCACTCCCGGCACTGACCTGGAGCGTAATCACCCCGGAGGCGGATGGGGCAATCCCTGCCACGCAGGCGACCGAGTCCTCGTTGTTGGCCGTGTCGAGACTGGCGCTGTGGCTCGTGGTGCCGACGACAGTGTAAAGGGTTTCCCGGTTGTCACTGACGCCGGTGCGCGAGGCGTAAAAGGTAAAGCTGTAGCGTTTCTGCGGATCGAGGTTGCGCAGTTCAAAGCATCCCTGGCCATTATCGGAAAAGCCGAGGTGATCGCCCGTTTGCCCATAAAAGGAGTCCGAAGTCGCCTCCACCGGAAGGGTCCCCGCCGAGGTGCCGTTCACGTTGTTGCCACCCATCGCGTCGGTCATCACCAGGCTGATTCCGGTAGCCCGCCCGTCGGCGTCGGCGAGGTCGCCGGCCAGAAGGTAAGGCGTCCGCTCCCCGTTTCCCACCGAGTCGCGGATCGAGTCGGAGATCCCCACACCGTTCCAGGTAACGGCCCCCGCACTGACCGTCCGGTAGGTGCTGAAGTCGATGAACACGTCGTAGGCATCGCCCACGTTTCCCGCGACCTGACCGCTTCCGTAGCCGGTTCCCAGCCCGGAGTAATCCACCAGAAAATTCCCGCTCAGATCCTCCGCCAGCGTCAGGATGAGCGTGCGTCCGTTAACGTCCGTCCGCGCGCCAGTCACAGCCACCAGCCGCCCCCGGTTACCAACCAGAAAGCCCTCGCTCGCCGCGACGACGGACGCATCGATTTCCCTGCTGAAGACGAGCGCGAGCTGATTGGCCCCGAGTACTAAAGTGCCGGTCAGCACAGGCGCTTGCGGTTGGCCCTGCACCGTATCCCAGGCGGCCTGTTCGAGCGCGAAAGCCTCATCGGCCGTGATGTCCAGTCCCAGCGCGGCCACGGACGGCTGGCCAAACAGCCCGACCGGGCTGCCCGCGTAGATGCACGCGTAATGGACACAGGCCGACAGGTAATAGCCCCGGTCATTGCCGTGGTAATCGTCCGTGTAGTATAAGTCTATGTAGCCGGGTTCACCGGCGGACAGATTGCCTCCGGCATTCCACCAGGCTTCGCCCACCGGGTTAACGGTTACGGCGGGCGCGAAGGGGTGCGCCACGTTCAAGCGGTCCGCCAGCCCCTGATAGTTCGTCTTGAGTTCATCCAGCATCTGCGCGGGCGAATCAAAGCTCCCGTCCGCGTAGAACGCGTGCTCGGAGGCCCGCGCCCAGGTTTGGTAGAGGTGGATTCGCGTGCCCGCCCGGTTGGCCATGACCGCCTCATAAAGCAATCCCCCGTAGAGGTAGTGCTCGCTGAGATTCCCGACATGGGTCGGCTCGGTAGAGTAGTTCTGGAGCACGACATGGGTCCACGGCTCCTGGCTGATGACATCGAGGCTGTTCTCGTAGTGGTACTTGAAATCCTGCCCCATGACCGCCCGCATCTGCACAAGCGGGCTCCCCTGCCCGCCCGCCTTGGCCATCGCCTCAAAGATCGCCGGCACCGAAGCGGTCCCGCCGAGGCCGAGCGTGTAGCTGTTGCCGATAAAGAGAATCTTCTCCTCCGCGCGCAAGACATCCACGGTCCCGGACAGGCAAAGCGCGCCTACTCCGGCGGCGAACAAAATCCTGGCTAAACGGACGAACGAAGTGCTCATGGGTCAGGCTTTCTCCCAAAACATCGCAGCCCTCAGTTCGCCGACGACTCGTAGGCCAACTCGGACTCCAAGAGCACCGGCAGAAGCGTTTCTCGCCAGCCGACATAGCCCTTGCGGTTCATGTGAAGACGGTCCGACTGGAAGATGTCGGCCTTCAACGAACCGTCATCATTGAACATCCCGGCAGATACGTCCACATAGGTCAAAAGCGGATCGGCGGCACAGCGTTCCTGAAGGAACGCATTGGTCGCCTCCATCTTGGGCCAGAGTGCCTGACGCAACGGGCTCGGCTTGAGCGAAAGCACGTAGAAGCGGCACTGCGGGTACTGCGCGTGCACCTTGTCCACGAAGCGGTCGAAAGTCTCCGCCACCAGTTGCGGGGAGACGCCCTCGGCGATGTCGTTTTCGCCCTCGTAGAAGACAATCGCCCGGGGAGCCAGCGGCAGGACGATACGGTCGGCGTAAGTGAGCGCGTCGTTCGTGTTGCTGCCTCCGAAGCCACGCGTGACGAGAGTCAACGGCGCCAGGTCAAAGCCGATCAGCTCATGCCAGCCGACCATGCTGGAGCTTCCCAGACAGACGATAGCCCCCTTCGGCGGCGGGTTCGCGGCGTCCTGTTTTTCGTAGCTGGCGATCCAACCTTCCCAGCGTTCGGGGCTGCGATAAGGCGTCTGCGCCCCGGCGTTACAGGCAAGCGCAACCAGCCCCGCAAACAGGCACCATCCCGAGTGACGCAGCCGCGAAACCAACTGTGCGCGTAAGAACATCTTGTTTATTTTCATGCTAAAAAAAATCTCGAATAAAAGACACGCCAAGCGCCCGTCCCTCACCAGTGGCAGGGATAAGCGTGGGGCTAATCACCCCGCTCCCGCGCCCCGACCAAGGTCGTTTGCGGGAGCGGCGTTACCGACTCGATTGATTTATACAGTTCAGGCCGCGGCGCGGCGGTGACGGCGGCGCAGGTACACGATCAGCAACACGCTCAGTCCGAGCATACCGGCAGTCGTGGCGGGCTCGGGAATCACCGTGATCTGCATACCGCCCAGGTAAGCAAAGTTGACGGAATTGTCGGCGGACTGGACCATCTCGAAGGTAATCGTATTCGAGCCGTCCGGCGTGATCGCAACCGTCGTCGCCACGTTGGTGGCATTCTGGGCGGCATCCAGTTTGACCGTATCTGTATTGGCACCCGTCAGCGTATAGTCGGCGGTACGCACACCAGCGGAATCACGTGATGCAAACATGGTGAAGACGTACTGCTTCGTCGGGTCCAGACCGGTGAGCGTAAAACCAGCCGACGCGCTGACCCCGGAGATATAGAGCGAGTCGAGTCCGAGGTTGGTGTAATTAAACGCGTCCACACTGGTTGTCGGGCTGTTCGTGCCCGTATGGTTCTCGTTGGCGAACAAGCCCGTCACGGTCAGCGTGATGCCCGAGTTGGAGTTGTCATCAGTCACGAGGACGGTGGAGTACCCCACGGAAGCACCTCCGCCGGAACTGGCCATCGTGTTGTCGATGTTGTTCCAGTAGGTTGAGCCGTTGGGGGAAGGCATTTGCAGAGTGTTTTGCCCGAAGTCGATGTAGAGCGTCTGGGCGGAGGCAACAGAGGCCAGGGCAAAACAGGCCACAGCCAGGGCGGCCGCGCCGATGGAACGGCCAGCCAGGAAGGCCGGACGGTTGATGAGTCGGGTTGATTTCATGGTATCGAGTTTTTTGGGTTGGATAGAAAAGATAAGCCGGGGGAAACAGTGCTTATGACTGATCGCGTTCGATCACGAGGTCGTCGATCAGGATGCGCGTGGCCGGGGAGACCGAGTGGGGTTTGCCATCCGGGTTAGTCTTAAAAACGATGGTCGGGGCGATGGTCGCGATATTGTCCTCGGGGCGGATGTCGAAGTAAAAGGTGCTCTCCATCCACTCGCCGTCGGTGAGCTTTTTGTCGTTGAGATACTCGCTGCGCTGGACCTTGTCGCTGCGCTTGCCATCGGCGCTGAAACCTACGGCCGAGACCCACAGGTGAAAGCCCGGCTCCACCCCGCTGACCTTGATCCAGAACGTGCAGCGGTACAGTCCCGGCTCCACCGGCATGCCCGCGTACTTCGGGTCGCACATCCAGACCGCCTGGACCACTTCCTGCCCGGCAGGGAAATAAAACTGCAAGGCGTTCTCGCCCGTGCGGGCCGATGCGTCCGCCGTCCCGGCGTTGACGAAGAACTCGCCCGGCAGCTTGTCCGGCGTGGTGAAGACAGCCCAGCCCACTGGACGATTCCCGTCGGGCGCATTCTCAAATGAGCTGTTGGGCAACAAGCCGGGCTGTTCGGCAGCCTGAGCGATGAAGCAGGCGCACGCGGCGCAGATGGTAACGATAAGACCTTTCATGGGTATTTCTGTTGTTTGTTAATGAGCGTTAAAAACAGGATCTAGTGTGTCCACACAGGGTTATCGACGGGTGATCCGTCGAGCCGATGGAAGGAGTTACCCTCCACGATGCCGTCGTCGAGTCCCTGAATCTCGATGCAGGGGAAAACGTCGGAAACGATGGTGTTGTTAATAATGTCGATCGCGCGGTGAATCGGCCACGGACCGAACGCACCGATGAGAATCGCCTGGGCGCCGGGGCGCTCGATGATATTGTCGCGGATAATCAGGTCCTCGCTGTATCCGGACTCCAGCCAGATGTATTCCGGGGCTACCTTGATCGCCTGCATGCGACTGTCGGTGAGCCGGTTGCCGCTGATCTCCCCATCGCTGGCCTTGACCAGAATGCCCCGCGAACGGTTGTGCCCGAAGGTGCAGTCGCGGATGGTAAAGCCATTCCCCATGCGGCTGGATGAGCCGATCACGCCACCGAAGGCCATCTCGGGAGCCACATCGAGCGTGATGAGGTAGGACCTTTTCAGGAGCTCGCGAACCGGGGGCAGGATATTGAGTTCCTCAAGGCCGCGCGTGTCAGCATCGGTCCGCGTGCCGTCCGACTCGATAGCAAGCACGGTCGCTTCGGGCAGACGACGGCCGTCGCGGTCGAGCAGTTGCACGGTGTCGCCGACCTCGATGTCGAGACTGCGCTTGGCCAGCACCCGCACCCGGTCTCCCTCTACCCCGGTGACGACGTGGTAGCTGCCGCAGATGTTCACCGCGTCGTCGCCCATCCAGCCCGCCGAGCACGACAGGATCTGCGGTCCCACGCGGGCGAACTTACTGTGAAAGGCGTCGGCGTTGAGCGAGTGCAGTCGGCCCGGTTTGCGGTCGATCACACAGCGGCGGTAAACCGACCCGCTGCTGCGCTCCTCGTAAAAGCCGAAGCACGGCGAGGCGTAGAGCGTGACGTCCTCGATCACCGTTCCGGTACAGCCATCGAGGTGAACCGCGTGCGGGTCGTAGCGCCCGGTCAGGTGCTCGCTGGAAATGACCACCGTGTCGCCAAGCTGTTCGCCCCCGTCCTTGTTCGGGTGCAGGTCAAAAATACGCAGCCGGTTGCCGGGCAGGACTTCCAGTTGCAGGTTGTGGTATTCGCCGTAGCGCAGTTCACCCTCGGGGGTGTAGATGCTGTGCTTGAAAGTCGTCGCGCTCTCCGCCGGAGGGAAGCCCGCCTGAATCTCAACCGTGTGGCTCTTCCTATCCGGGGAAATCTCCACAATCGTCCCCTGCGTGAAGGGCAACGGATCGTAATCGATGGTGAAGCCCTTGAGCTTGAGGTCGGTGCAGTTCTCGGCCAGGATGGCGCGTGTCGTCTCGGTACAGATAAAGGTGACACCCGTCCCGTCCAGAGTGACGCCGTGCAGGTTCTCCAGCCGCAGGTGCGTGCCGTTATCAGGCACGACGCGGTACTCGCCCGCCGGGATGCGAATTGTCTTCTCCCCCGCCTCCAGCCGACAGTAGATGAAGTCCGGCAGCGACTCAGGTTGGGCGGATCGAACGGCAGGCGCAGGCTCCGCCGCATCCACGGCGGACGCCCGCGGCAGCCCGACGGCCACCGCGACGAGCGCCAGTATCCCGGTACCGGCCTTACGAAGCGTCGGCCATTGAAGCGCCCCGGCGGGCCTCCAGTTGCTGGCGGATTGCATAAGCTTTTTCCTCGGTTATGGGGTAAAGGTAGGCCAACACGATGGTGGCGGCCAGGGCGATGGCGGGAATGCCGGTGAAGCAGACCCTCATCCAGAAAATCGTATCGGCAGGCTGCGGGCCTTCCAGCGCGGCATCGAAGCCCGTGCCCGAGAGCACGTAACCGGCCAGCAGCAGGGCCACCGCCGCGCCGATCTTGAACATCCAGCTATAGACCGCGCTGAACATGCCCTCGCGGCGCTCGCCGGTCCTGAGCTCGTCCTCGTCCACCGCGTCGGGGATCATCGCGTTGACGAACACATAGGCCGCCGCGCTGCCGACCCCGAGCAGGACGGAGGGAATGATCGACAAGTAGGGATTGACCGGGGTGTAGCAGGGCCACTTAAGCAGCGTGCCCACCAGCGCGACCGCGAAGGCAGCGATCATTGTCTTGCGCTTGCCCAGGCGTACGGACAGGCGTTGCAGCAGCGGCACCGCCACCACCGTCGAGACCGGAATGGTGTAATTGACAAGTGTCATCAGGCTGCCGGAAGTCTGCCCCTTGTCGCCATCGAACATGTGGTAAATCGTCACGTAGTAGCCCAGCGAGCCGACCATCATCAACCCGAGCAGGCTCACGATAGTAATAAGCGAGAGCAGTAGAAAAGGCCAGCAAGAAAGCGTCTCTTTCATACTGCGCCACAGCGGGATTTTCTTCTGAACCCCGTTGGCAGCCGCCGTGTTGGACGTCTGCTGCTCGCGCGAGAAAAACGCCGGGATCAGAATGACCACCACGATCAACGCGCCGACCCACAGGCTGTTCCATTTCATGCCCTCGGCGCGGTCGTCGAAACAGTCCATACTCGTCAGCCAATAGAGGCTTGAGATGATGAAAAAGCCCCCTTGCTGCAAGACGGTGCGAATCGCCATGATGCTGCCGCGCTCGTGGTAGTCTGGTGACAATTCCATCCCCAGCGCGATGTAGGGCACGGAATAGATCGTAAAGGCCACGTAGAAAATGAGCGAAGTCACCAGCAGCCACCCGAAGTAAAAGTTTTCACTGCGCCCCTCCGGGAACCACCAGATCAGCACGAAACTCAGCCCGCACAACACCGCCCCCAGGGCAATCCACGGGCGGCGGCGACCCCACTTCGAGCGCGTGTTGTCGCTAATGCTCCCCATAAACGGGTCCGTCACCGCATCCCACAGGCGCGTAATGGCGATCACCCACCCGATCATGACCGGGCTGAGCCCGAGCGTGTCGTTAAAGACCGGGTTGTAAAACTGCATATAGCCCTGGATCAGCAGCGCGTAGCCGATCATGCCCGTGCCGTAGGCGAGCTTCCGCGGCATGGGTACGCGGTCACGGGCCGCTGTCGTATGGTGGGAAAGTGCGTTCATGAGCGGATGGCTTCCACGGGCAGGCAAGCGTCGGCGGTCACTTCAACCGGGGTTCCATTGAGGGTGTTGTTGGCGATCTCGACGTTGTCGCAGCCTTGCAGGCGTACCGGCGGCGCATCGGGCGAGACGCTTGGATAGGTCGTCGTGCGGACGATGCTGTTCCCGCTGAAGGTGAGCCCGTCCACCGAACGCGCCAGCAACAGCGAGGGGTCAAAGGTGGCGAAGGAGTTGTCCACGATACGGATGTTGCGATGAAAGCGCGGCTGCCCCAGATGGCATTCCTCGATTTCCGGGTCGATACTGATCACGCTGCGGCCCCAGGGCTCGGCCCCGAAGCAGCAGTCGCCGAAACGGTTCCCGCGGATGAGCACATCACGCACCGCGCCGGACTCGAACCAGTAGTTGGCATCGCCGCTGATCTTGATCGCGGAGCCGGGCGCAGCGATGTCGTTGTCCTCAAGCACCACCCGGCCCGGCGTGGAGATGAGAAAGCTCCGCGCACGGTTCCGGCGGGCCGTGCATCCCCGGGCGGTAAAGTCCGCCGTCCAGCTCGTGTTGTCCATCACGTGGCCGGGAACCAGGCTCAGCGGCAGGGCACGGGAGAGGCGCACGAGCGCGAAGCGGGCGTTGACCGCCTCGACCGCCGCGATTTCGTTGTCCGCGTAGGACAGCAAGGTGGTGTTATCCGCGAAGACCACGCGGTCGCCGGGCAGACCGATCTCGACTCCGTGCTGCTCGTGGTGCACGCGCTCCGTCAGCACGGTGCGAGCATCCAGGACTTTCCGGATGCGGCTGTTGATCCCGTGGACGTTGCACGCGTCGTCCAACTGGTTCTCGAAAAGGCAGTCCTCCAGCCGTATCCGGCCCCGGCAATTCACGAAGTGCGAGGCGTCGGCAGCCACGGAAAACACGCGCTGCCCCGAGGGAGTCACGCGGCATCGGCGCAGGATAACATCCTCGCAGAACTGCGCGATCACGCCCATGGCCCCGGCATGGTGCAGGGTCACGTCCTCCAGCAGAACCCGCTGGCTGCGCGAGAGCGCGATCGCGGGGCAGTTGCGTTTATAGTGACGGAAGACGAGATAATCGCCCGACGATGGCAAAACCGGAAAGGACGCCAACAGACGCACCGTGTGCTCGTCCACCGCCTCGACATCAATGGCAGGCGGGAACCCGAGCCCGAGGGAATCTCCGCTCAGGTAGGCCGGAGCGCGGGTCTGGGCGTCAAAGGCAAACACGCCCTCGGTCAGCGGGCTCTCCCACCCTTCCCCGACAAAAACAATCCTGCCGTTATCGACCCGGTACGGGTAGCGCTCACGGTCGATCCGAACATCCACGCCACCGGCATCCGCCGCGACCACCTGCCCCTGCGAATAGAAAGGCCGCACCCAGTCAACCGCCAGATTCCGGATCACAATATCCGCGCAGTTCTCCGCGAAAAACGGGATGATTTCCCCGTGGAAGATCAGTCGCGCTCCGTTGCCCTCGATCGTGAGCTTGTGCTGGTCGAAGAGCGGGAAGGCGATTCGCCTGAGCCCGTGCTGGTTGTTCGAAATAAAGCAATAGTGCTCGGACGCCTCATCGGGCCAGAAATGGTACTCGCCCGACTCCAGCACGATCACGCTGTCACGCGAACACTTCTTCAGGCACTCGCGCACACGCGGAGTCGCGTCGCCCTTGGTCAGTGGCAGTATGATTTTTTTCATTGCTCCGGAAATTGGGTTGGCGTGAAGGTGAGCTCGGTGAGCGCGGATTATTGGCGTTTGCCCGTGACGAAATTCACGCTGCCGCCCCGGGCGGCAACACTGGCCATCAGCTCTTCGTAGGTCGGCGAGGTGAGATGCCCGTCGAGCCACAAAACATGCCCCTGCCCGTCGAAGCGCGGATCGTATGCCTGGTCGTTACCGCTGCCCGGCTCCAGGTCGAAGCACCAGTACACGAAATTGTTCTGCCGGGCGATGGTGTAGATCAGTGGCAGGCTCTCCTTATCGACATCGGCATAGACGTTGGCCGGGCCGGTCAGGTAGGGCCAGGTCGCCAACTGGCATTCCGGCAGCGTGTTGACATGCGAGTTGTAGCCGTAGTCGAAGGGCAGCGTCTCGCCATCGGAGAAGTTCACCCAACTGTTGTACTCGTGCTGATTCGCGGCATCGGAGAAAACCTCCGTCTTGTTGTCCACATAGTCATAGACCTGATCGTGCCACTTGGCGGGCCAGCCCCCTTGCGGGTAATCGCCCTGGTGGTCGCTGGCGTAGAGCAGGGCCGCTGTCCCGAGCTGACGCAGGTTCCCGGCCGAGTGAGCCATAGCGGCGCGGTCGCGCACGCGGTTGACAGCCGGAACGATAATCGCCGCCAACAGCCCGATCACAGCGATGACCGAGAGCAGCTCGATCAGGGAAAAGCCACGGTAGGCGTTCAGGCGTCTTGTGGGGGAAAGGGGCAGTTTCATGGTACGCTCACTTGGGGGTGTCGGTTCCGGTGCGCTTGAGCATAGCCTCGTAATCGGCTTGCTGGCTGGTGAGGGGTTCTTGCCGGGCGGAAAGCCACTGGTGGATGCCCGCGCTCATGGCCTGGACCCGGTCGGGGTGCTCCTCGGCCAGGTTCTGAAGCTGACGCGGGTCAGACTTGATGTCGTAGAGCAGAGTCTGGGCGGCATAGCCGTCGGGTAGTTTCTGGTAAAGTCCGGGCTTGATCGGCGCGACGAGCATGAGTTGGTAGTCCCCGTCGATCAGCCAGGCATAGAGCGGAGCCTCGGTGGCGTCCTGCTTGTTGTTCTCGCCGTCGGCCTCATAGGAGTAGGACCAGCGCGAGGAGTGGATGCCGGAGGAGCCCAGTGACTCGCGGGGACCGCGTGCGGCCTGCCCCCGCAGATAGGGCAAGAGGGTGCGCCCGTCGATATCGCCGGGGATGTCCGCCCCCGCGGCGTCCAACACGGTGGGCATGAGGTCGGCCAGACTAACCAGTTCGTCGCTTTCGCCGCCGGTGGTAAGACCGGGCTGCCAGACGATTAAGGGCACGTTCAGGCCGCCGTTCCAGCCGGTGCCTTTTCCGCCCCGGTTTGGGGCGTTGTAGGGCGGCACGTAGTACAGCGTGCATCCGTTGTCGGCGGTGAAGATGAACAGCGTGTTGTCGAGCTGTCCGTACTCGGCCAGCACAGCCAGCATCATCTCGATCCCGTGGTCGAGCGCGAGCAGATGCCCGGCATATTCGTCGGTGAACTGGTTGCCGCTGGAGAATTGTTCGGTGTAGTGGCCGGGCGGCGCGCTGATCGGGCCATGAAGGGTTTTCGGCGCGTAGTAGAGGAAAAACGGGTCACCGGCCTGAAGCGAGTCGCGGATAAAGGCGCAGGCTTTTTCGTTGAACAGATCGGTCAAAAACTCACCCTCCGGGCGCTTCGGCACGAGTTCGTGGTTTTCCCACAGCGTGGCCGATCCGTAGTCCACATCGTCGTGGCTGTTGTAGCCGTAGTAGTAGTCGAACCCACGGTCCAACGGATGAAACCCCGGCTGCGAGGACGAGCGCCAGGCGGTGTCGCGCAGACGCTTGTCAATTTCCGGCCACAAACCGTTGTAATACCTGGCCACCGGGAGTTCCTGGCCGAGATCCTCGACCCAGATTTTTTCAATATAAGCCGGGTCGTGCGGAGCCACGTGCCACTTGCCGACCACGCCGGTGCGGTAACCGGCCCGAGCCAGCGGCTCGGCGATCACGGTACGCTCAGGCGGGATCCCGAAGTCGTCCACATCCTTGTTCCAGTAGGCGCCCCAGTCCTGCTGAAAGCTTCCGGTGAGCAGTCCGGCCCGGCTCGGCGAGCACAAGGCGGCGGTGGCGTAAGCCTGGTTAAATACCGTCCCCTCACTGGCCAGGCGAGACAGCGTCGGCATGCACGCCTGCGCGGCCTCGATGTGCTTTTGCTTGTCCACCGCCCCCTGATGGCCGTGCACCTGCACGTAGCGGGCGTAGATTTCCGGCTCGATATCGTCCGCGCTCAGATGGTCGGCATAAGGCGGTATCCAGCCCTTGCCCACGTCGTCGAGCAGGAGCACGATAACGTTCGGCCGGTCCGCCGCCGACAGGCTCGCCAATCCAACGAGCGAGAACAGCCAGGGCAGTGTTTTGTGGGGAAATTTCACAGTGTGCGAATGAATGGGGTTGGGCCGGGCGCAAAGCCACGGGATGCAACGCTTGCTATGTCTTCTAAAATGCGCCGCTTTATCCGACGGATCAAGCGCGACAAATGACTTCAGAGGTAAACGTTTACCAGCACTTGACCTCTGGCCGGAAAGCGGCATAACGTGGGCTTGCCGATGAGTTCACAGCCCCGCCCTACGGTCAGCGAAATCGCCCGCCAGTCCGGCTTCTCCAAAGCCACGGTCTCGCTCGCGCTACGCGGTCACCCGAAGATCTCCGCCAGCACACGCAACCAGATATCGACCCTGGCCGAACAACTCGGCTACCGCCCGGACCCGCAGCGCTCCAAGCTCATGGCCTCGATCAGCTCCCCACAGATCAAGGGGGCCTCGCTGGGCTTCATCCGCAGCGGCCTCACCCTCGAATGGGACCCGCTCGAAAAGTTCTTCTACGACGAACTCCGGCACCACTCCGACGTTAACGGCTACAACCTTGAGCCGTTCTGGCTTTTCAACCCGCGCAGCACCCCGGAAAAGGTCAACGCCACCATGTGGAACCGCGGTATCGAGGGACTCATCATCCCCATGATCCACCCCGACCAGTATCAACAAAAACAGCGCACGCTTCCAATCCTGTGGGAAAAATTCTGCGTCGTGGAAATCGCCGACACGCTGCACCAGCCCAAGCTCAACGGCATTCGCCACAATCACTTCGGCGGCATGCTGCGGACATTGAGCGAACTGGAGGCGCTGCGCTACAAACGCATCGGCCTGTACATGATGTCGGATCTCCAACTGCGCACCCACCACCGCTGGACCGCCGCCTACCTGCTCTGGAAAACCATGCGCGGGCTGACCGACGACTTGCCCATGCTCTTTCCCGAGACCCTGGACGGAGCCCAACTGGCCGACTGGGTGAAACGCTACCGTGTCGACGTCGTTGTCAGCCCCGGGATCGAAGTGCTCGCAGCCCTGCGCGAGCACGGGCTGCGGGTGCCGCAGGACGTTGGCTTCGCCACCCTGCACCAGTGGGGCGAAGGCTCGGAAGAAGTCACTGGTATCAACCAGAACATGTCCGCTCAGGCCAAGATCGCCATCGACATGCTGATCAGCCAGATCTACCGCCAGGCCCTGGGCGTGCCGGAGCTCCCGATCATCGCCACGGACCCCGGCTACTGGCATGCGGGCTCAACCACGCGCCGCCCCCGGCGCGGACACCAAGTCAACGACCTCGACAGTGAGCGACTGACCACCTTGTCTTGCTCCGAACCATCTCCCTCGGCCTGACCCAAATGCCACAGATTCGCTTGGTCGCCCTCGCTTGACGACGGTCGAAAGCCGGTATATCATCCGCTATCATGACCCAAAAGCTTTGCCTGCTCATCGTCGGACTCTTTCTCTTCACGCTCACCGGCTCGGCCACGACCAGCTACCTGATCGATGTCCTCGTCCTCGACGATGACGGTGACCGCGAGACACAGATTTCCGCCACCTGCGTGCCCAATGAGAATTTCGCCGCCACAGTCGGGCAAGAGGTCGGAGAAGGTCTGCCCCTGGGGCCGCTCATCAACGGTAACACGCTTAAGGGCCAACTCACGGTCACTAACGGCCAGGCCAGCTACGCCGTCCACCTCATCGTCCGCAAACTCGAAGAAAGCAGCTACACCAAAGACGCCTTTTACTTTGAAGCCGACGAGTTCCTGCTCAATGGCACCGCCGCCCTCGGCCAGACCAAGACCTTTGACCTCGACGACAAAAAAGTCGTGGTGACGGTGAGCGAAAGCAAGACCTTCCCTCCTCAATAAGTACCCGTCTCTCGCCCCGACGCAAACAACTCCCGCCACCTAGAGCATATTCGCTCCAAAGACACGGAAGTTCCTGATTTCCAAAAACTGCCCCTTGATTCTCCACAGGTGTATCCGCCGGGCAACTACACGCTGAGCCTCACGCTCCGCCCGGTAAACGGGTAAATCGTCCCCGCCACAGGTATTGTCACCGCAGATGGGCAGCGCGTTCGCCCCGGTTCCGCTACTGAACCTCAATCAAGTCCGTCACGGGAATGACGTACATGGAGCCCTCCTCGTTCGTCACGAGCAGGGTGTCGGCGTCGATAAAGCAGATGCCCTCACACTGGCCCAGCCGGTAGGGGCGCCAGTAGATTTTACCCTCCGTCAACCGGTTCACATCGCCCGAGGGCGGTTCAAAGAGCCACACATTGTCATAGACGAGCACGGCGACGCGACTGCCATCTGCCAGCGAGTCGGCCCCGGTCACCATTCCGCGTGCGCCAAAGCTGCACACCAGTTCCAGCGGGTTGGAAATATCCTCACGGTAGCTGTTAAAACGGTACAGGCAGGTGTCGGCATCGGCCCGGTGCTTGGTCAGGACATACCAGGTGTCGTTGGCCACAAAGATCGCCTCGACGTCGTAGTTTCTCGCCGCCGGGGGGAACTCCTTTTGCTCGGGGAAGTGAAAAGGGATGGCGCGCTTGGCGATAGCCTGTGCCGCATGGCTCGGGTCGGGCTCGGGCACGACATAGACGAGCAGGTCCTTGCGGCGGTTGGCGTTGTTCCCGAAATCACCGATCAGCAGGTTACCCTTATGGTCGGAAGCGATGTCTTCCCAGTCCTTGTTCTCAGCCATCTTGACCGGGATTCCCAGGCCGTCGCCCATCGCCACAGTTTCGCCCTGCAGGGTGACGGGAAAAATCCGGGCACGATCGCCGCTGTCATTGTGAGTCCAATACACGCCCTCGTAGCGTGTGCTCTTGGCGATACCGGAACCTTCATTAATCAGCGCGGAGCGCATGGTCGCCGCCGGTTCGATTTTGCGCGGCCCGGTAGGCGGGACCTCGATGCTCGTATAGGAAACATGGGGACTTGCGCAGCCCGCCACCAGAAGTGCGGCCGCAACGCCGAGAATGGGGAATAGTCTTGTCATTTTTTATGCGAATTTGCATGATCTGTGACCATGCGCCTACACCTCGAAGACAACTCGGAGGACGTCATTGGCAAGGCACAAAGCGGTCTTGGTCTCACGGACGAACAGCTAGCCGAAAAATCCGGCTTGGGCAAGGAGCGTATTGACGCTTTGAAAAATGGTGAAGCCGATGAAGACGCCCTGAGGGCCGTCGCCCCCGTGCTGCACCTCAACGCCAACGCCCTGATCGATCTGGCGCAGGGCAAATACCAGCCCGCCGACGTCGAACTGGAGGGGCTGCTGGCCTTCTCGACTCCCTACCCCGAGGGCTACGAAGGGATGCGCGTCAACGCCTACCTCGCCTACGATCCGCAATCCCGCGACGCCGTGGTCTTCGACAGCGGGGCCGACGCCTCCCCCATTCTGGAGGCCGTCCGCGAGCACGGCCTGTCCGTCAAGCTGATCCTCCTCACGCACGCGCATGGGGATCACATCAAGGCCCTGCCCCGCCTGCAAAAAGAAACCGGCAACCCGCCGACCTACATTTCGTGCAACGAACCCTCGGTCAAAGGTGCCCAGTCAATTGAGGAAGGGGCCAGCTTCAACCTGTCGTCCCTTTCCATTCTTGCGCTGAATACCTCCGGCCACTCCCCCGGCGGCATGACTTTTGTCGTCCAGGGCTTGAAAAAGACTGTCGCCATCGTCGGCGACTCGCTCTTCGCCGGTTCGGCCGGTGGCGCAGCCAACGCCTGGGAGCAGGCTCTGCGCAACAACCACGAAAAGATTCTCACCCTGCCGCCGGAGACTATCCTCTGCCCCGGCCACGGCCCCATGACCACCGTAGCCGAGGAGCGCGTGCACAACCCGTTCTTCGCCCCCGCACAGTGAAGCAGCCGGATTGAACCGGACGCTCCTTCTCCGACGGCGAAACACCGACCGCCACTGAACCCTTTTCCCGATACAGCCGCTTTTGTGAGCCATACGGTTGCGCTCCGGCGTTATAGTTGTACTCCTGATTATGCCTAGAAAAAAGACCCGTAATACCAAACCGTCCGTCGCCTTCGTTGGCGTCGGGCGCATGGGCGCCAACATGGCGCGACGACTGGCCGACTGCGGCTACACCGTGAACGCCGTTTACGATGTCAACCGCTCCGGCGCCGAGGCCCTCGCCGCCGAACTCGGCTGCGCCGCCCCCCGGAAGCTGAGCGAAGTCACCGCCTCTGCCGACATCATCGTGACCGTCGTCACCAACGATGCCGCCATGCGGAAGATCTTCACCGCCAAGCGCGACAACCTGCTCGAAAAAGCCGCGGGAAAGATTTTTATCAACTGCGCCACGGTCACACCCGACCTTCACCGCCAGATCCACACACTCGCACGCCGCCGCCGGGCCAACTCGCTGGAGGGCTGCATGGCCTCGTCGATCACCCAGGCGCGCGATGGCACGCTCTACCTCATGATCGGTGGCGAAAAGAAGATTTTTTCCAAAGTCGAACCCCTGCTCGCCGATCTGAGCAAGGAACTCATCTATGTCGGCGCGGCAGGCAAGGCCGCCGAAGTCAAGGCCTTGGTCAACATGGTCATGAACATCAACACCGCCGGCCTGGCCGAAGGTCTCGGCCTGGGCAAGGCGCTCGGCCTCGACCTCAAGGTGCTCTGCCAGGTCTTCTCGCAGACCGGCGCGAACAGCCGCGTGCTTGAGACCGACGCTGAGGACATGATCAAGCGCGACCACGACTGCTTCTTCTCAGCCGCGCATGCGGCCAAGGACTCCGGCATCGCGCTCAAGCTCGGAAGCAAAAAACGTCTCAAACTCCCCGTCGCCACCGCCACCAAGGCGCAATACGACCTCATGGTGAAAAACGGCCTGGGTGAGCTGGACAAATCCGGCGTAGCCGAGCTCACCTTCCCCGGTCGCCAGGGCGCGAAAAAGAAAACCGTCCGCAAGGCCGCCAAAAAGACCGCTCGCAAGGCAGTAGCCAAGAAGGCCGCCAAGCGTACCGCCAGAAAAGCGACGACCGATAAAACCGCCGCCAAGAAGGCCGTGAGCAAAAAGACTGCGACCAAGAAAACAGCCCGCAAGGCGGCGAAGAAAACCGTCGCAAAAAAAGCCACTAAGCGTGTGGCCAAGAAGGCAACGGCCCGCAAAGTCGCCCGCAAGGCAGCCGTAAAAAAAACGACCGCGAAAAAAGTCGCCCGTAAGACAACCAGAAAGGCGACCAAACGCACCCGCAAGGGCTGAGGACGGAACTCAAGCCCCATTCATTTACCAGGCCGGCGGAAATTATCCGTCGGCCTGTTTTTTTGTGTCAGAGCCGACGCCTCGAAAACGTTGCTCCCCTTCGCGTAACCTCGCGGGAAAGCCCCCGGTCAGGAGATTTCGATCACAAGCGCGGTCAGGTTGTCGCGTCCGGAGTTGAACATCGCCTCGTCGATCAGGCGGCGGGAGATGCTCCGCTCGTCCTTGGCCGAGCGCTCGAACACGCTCTGAATGCCACGTGTAGACAGCCCGTCGGTGATCCCGTCGGTGGTCAGGACAAAGCGGTCGCCCGGTTCGTATTCGACGGAGCCGATCTGCGGATCAATGTTGCCGACGTTTCCGCCGAGCACTTGTTGCAGCCCGCTCTTGGCCGGGTGGAAGCGGGCCTGCGACTCGGTAATCTGCCCGGTGCGCACCAGCCAGCCCACGTGCGTGTGGTCGTGGCTGATCTGCCGAAGCTCCCCCCCGCCGGGCCAGTAGTAGATACGGCTGTCGCCGATGTGGGCGAAGTTCATTTTCCCGGGAGCGAACCAGCACAGGCTCAGCGTCGCCCCCATGCCGCTGCACTCGGGGTAGGAGTGGCTCATACGGCTCATCTCGGTGTGAATTTCCTCAAAAAGGTGCTCCAGCCACTCTCCTGCCCCGCGGCGCATTCCCATCGCCCCGAGCCAGAAACTGCGCGGAAGCGTATGCGAGATGCGGTCGATGGCGATGCGGCTGGCGTATTCCCCGGCATTGGCCCCGCCCATGCCGTCGCTGACCGCGAAAATAAAGTCGCTGCCCTCCATCGGGGAAGTGCCGTCCTTGCCCAGCAGGCGCATTTCCTCTGCATCGACGGTCAGGGCCAGGAATGCGTCCTCGTTGTTTTTGCGGAACCGGCCCGGATGGGTCATGCCGGACCAGGTGACTTTTATTGGTGGCGCGGGATCGTCGTTCTCGCTCATGAATCAATCTTATTGCTTGTTTTCCCAGCCCGTCTCGCGGCGGTTTTCCTCGATTTCGCCCAGGGTCAGCCCCTCGCCGGTCTCCAGAATTGTGGCGAATTCGAAATCAATGACATTGAACCGGCCCGTCCAATCGTTATACGTGATGTTCCGGGGGAACGCGTCGTCGTGACGGACGCCGTATTTCTCCTCCAGTTCCTTGAACAGAGCGTCGGCCTTATCCCGACCGATCTTGTCCACGACTTTCCCGCAGTTGGTGGTGACGATGTAGCCGTCTCCCTCCTCCGGGTCGGCGTGAAGCAGTTTCGGGACAAAATCACAGCCTTTTTCCTCCAGATAACGCAGGACGCGAACCTCATTTTCGAACCGTTGGCGGGCCATCGGACCACGATAACGCTTGTGAACTTTCCCATCCCATGCGATTCTGACGCTCGCCTGCTTCGTATCCTTAATATCGTGCATGAAATTTTTTACCAAATTGACAAACTGGCACCGCTTCTGCTGAAAAGAATTCTGACCCTGACTTATCAGAGAAAGGGGCGGCAAGGCTGTCCCGGTCAACAACTGCTTCGAACACATAACAACCCATGACAAAATACAAGCTAGAATACATTTGGCTCGACGGCTACCAGCCCGTGCCGAATCTCCGTGGAAAGACTCGCATTGCCAGCGAAGCGCCCAAGAGCGTTGAAGACTGCCCTGAGTGGGGTTTTGACGGAAGTTCGACGCAGCAGGCCGAAGGGCACAGCTCCGACTGTATCCTCAAGCCGGTCGCCCTCTATCCCGATGCCGGCCGTCCCAACGGCTTCATCGTGATGTGCGAAGTCATGCTCCCGGACGGCACCCCGCATCCCTCCAACATGCGCGCCACCATCATCGACGATGAAAACGCATGGTTCGGTCTTGAGCAGGAGTACTTCCTTTTCCGCGACGGTCGCCCTCTGGGCTGGCCCAAGGACGGTGGTTTCCCGAGCCCGCAGGGCCCGTACTACACCGGCGTCGGCTACCAGAATGTCGGTGACATCGCCCGTAAAATCGTGGACGAACACCTCGACCTCTGCCTCGCCGCCGGTATCAACCACGAAGGCATCAACGCTGAAGTGGCCAAGGGCCAGTGGGAATTCCAGGTCTTCGCCAAGGGCTCCAAGAAGTGCGCTGACGACATCTGGGTCGCCCGCTACCTGCTCTCCCGCCTGTGCGAAAAGTACTGCATCGACGTGGAATGGCACTGCAAGCCCTTCAAGGGCGACTGGAACGGCTCCGGCATGCACTGCAACTTCTCGACCGAGTACCTGCGCACCGTCGGCGGCAAGGAATACTTCCTCAAGCTCATGGACGCCTTCGAGAAGAACAAGGACGAGCACATCGCCGCTTACGGCCCGGACAACCACCTGCGTCTGACCGGCCTGCACGAAACCCAGTCGATCGACAAGTTCTCCTGGGGTGTGGCCGACCGTGGCGCTTCCATCCGCGTCCCCCACAGCTTCGTCAAGAACGACTACAAAGGCTACCTGGAAGACCGTCGTCCGAACTCGCAGGGCGATCCCTACCGGATCTGCTCCCGCGTGCTTCAGACCATCGCGGAAGTCCCCACCGAGTAACCCTCGGTCCGGCACGAAACAGCCGCCTGGCGGCCGTTTATTCCCTTCCTTTCCAACGGCGCTCCCACCCGGAGCGCCGTTTTTTTTATGGCCGCAACCCCCAACGCCCCTGCCATCCTCCACCCGCCTCAAGCAGAGTCATCAGTCGGCTTGATCGACAAAGCCCGATCGGATTCTTTTTCAACAGGAAAGCCGGTAAGAACTAAAGCCTCCTGCTGGCAGCTTTTTTCGTCCTCGTCCTGCCCGCCCTTCCTCGAAAATGCTTGATTTCCGGAAGACGGATGAAAGGCATAAGCCTTTCCACAACAGTATTTTTTGAAAAAAGGAAGCGCCGGACACCCCTGTCCGGCGCTTTTTGCTTACTAGCTCAATGATAACCGCCATCCCCTTACGAGGATGGCGGCATCTGTTTCTACCCCAAAACGTTCCGGATAGGCCGGAACTCCTTGCTAAAAATGCTGTTCTGGAAGGATTTGACGTGAACGTGCGGCGAAAGTTCCACTAAAAAAAAGTTTTTTCTAAAAACGTAAAAACTATCATTTGCAAAATGAACTCTAGCCTCCCGTACCAGGATTACACCCAGGGCACTGACCTCAGCCGGTACCTTAGTAGTATCACCTAGTTTTGCTTAAAATCGGCAAAATTCGGGTCATTGGCGATAATCGCCTGATTAGACCAGTGACGCATGTCGCGCAGCTCATCCTCGCCCATCATCCGCACGCTTCCGTCCAGCATGGCGACCACGGCCTCGTTGTTATGGCGCAGGTGAACGTGCCCCATGCTGGAGGGGATGCTTTCGGTATAGCTTCCCCAGCGCATACCATCAGGGGAAATCGGGGGAACCGCGCTGTAGAAGCCGACATCTTCCCAGCCCTCCGCGTAATCGCTGAAGGCCGAGACAAAAACGATGATGTCGCTCGGCTTGTAGGCGATGTCCGGGCGCGTCACACAGTAGTCGTAGGCATAGATCGCCTTCCGATTGCCACGGCCCTGGGTCTTCGCATCGGGGGCAAGCGTGCTGCTGCGGTAATTGCCGCCCACGAAGACGAGATTCATGGCCATCGAGGGCGTCAGGCTGAGATTGTAGTTGTCGTGACGGCTTTGCAGGTACTGGTAGTAGTCCTGGTGCTCGGAGGTAAAGAGCCCGCTGGCTCCGTCCGTCATCAGGTTGGCCAGCTTCCAGGGCCAGCGCATGGCTTCTTCTTTGTCAGCAGAGATCGTCGCCCCACCGAAGCCCTTCAACTCCCCTTTGGGCTCCTCGCCGCTGCCCCGCATGAAGGTCCCGTTGTTGTCATTCGGGTAGAGCAGGAATGTCGAGACCAACTGCCGGGCAGTGGCGCATTCGTTCGTTTTGGCGGCGTAGTCCTTGACCTTCACACTGACGGCGAAGGCCATGCTGCTGAGCACGCCGACCACCGCGATGGCGGTCAGAAGTTCGATAAGCGTCAGGCCACGGCGGGCCTGGTTACGCGAGTGCGTATTGTTACTCATGATTCGTTTGTGTTTGCTTCCTTAATCGAGGCTAATTTGCAGGCGCATCTGCCGGACGGTTCCTGCCGGCAAGGTGCTGAGGTCGGTCATATCGGTAACAATAACGTTCTGGGTCCCATCTTCGTTGATGGTAGGGGAAATTTCACTGGTGGTGTAGATCTGGCCGGAGCCGTCGGTGTTGTGGTTCCACACCGTCATGTCGTTGGAGACGAGGACGGTGTACTCCAGGTCGGTCGCGACAGGCTGGCGGCGGTAGGTCAGCGTCAGGTGCTTGCCATCCTCGCTCACTCCGGCCACGGGAAGGGCTTCGGGGCTGCTCCACTCTTCCGGCAGGCCGCCAAAGGCGTACTCCAGGACATTGATCAGGCCGTTCTGGTTCGGGTCGGCATCACGCGCGCCATTGACGACTGGATTACCACCGGTAAAGGCCGGCAGGATAATGTCCGACGCCCACGCGTCATAGGTCATGGGGGCGAAAATCGCCTCGGCCGTGATGCTGCCGTCCACCGTCATGGTCAGCGTGGGATTGGTGACATCAGCCTCGGGCACATTGCCCACCCACCGCACGAACGCCCAGCCAGGTTCGGCCACGGCTTCGAGCACAACCGTGTCGCCGTCCTCATAGGTCAGACTGGCGTAGGTCTCACCGGAGAGGTGGTGGTCAACACTACCGCGGTTACCAAAAGATGTATTAGTGGAAACAAAGAGCGCACTGGCCAACTCGGCTGAATAACCGACCCAAGTGTCAAGCGTGGCCCCCCAAAGGCTCATGCTCGTGCCAGAAGCTTCGAAAGCGATGTAATACTCGGCGACATTATAAGCGCTCAAGTCCCATTCCCAGGCCATGATCCCCTGTCCGCCACCGCCGGTGTTGGAATCTCCGCCCATCAGGAATCCAACGTGTGTGTACGGCACAGGACCAAACAGTTCACCGTTTTCGACTTCCCGGTAGTAGATCACGGCCTCCGTGGCGGGCAAACGGCCCACTGTGTTGACCTGAAAAATAACCTGGCCAGGATTGTAGGACGGGTTGTCGTACACGACAAAGGACAGCACGCCTTCATTGCTGTAAATCCCCGGGTGCCCGGTAACCCGGACCGCATCCGTACCGATTTGTGCCAGCACCGCGTCTTCATTCGTGCTCTGCCCCCCGTCGGCAGCCGGAGTCGGCGTATTAACGTCGGAGGGCACAGGGGTTAAAAAGGGATTTTCCCATTCGGTGTAGCCATGCTGCACCCGGTCAAATATCGCCACTTCACTGTCAGGCTCCCCTTCAAAGCCCGGCCAACAGCTATTCTGCCAGAAGAACTCGCTCAGGGCATAAGAATCTGCCGCAGACACTCCCATCAGCGCAATCGCGACGCTCGCCAGCTTTCTTAATTGCATTTTTTTTGAAAAAATCTCTTGCATTTGAAACTCAGTCTCAGTTTTATGCGTCTATTGTTATCGAGTCTCATTACCACAGTCAATAAAGAACCTATGAAAACTATGCAACGCATCGCACTGGCCGCCGCTCTGCTGGCCCCGGTGTTCTCCCACGCTGATCTGCTCAATATCACCCTGCCCGGTACGACAGCCCAAGGCACTTGGGTCTTCAACGACACATACTACACCGGCTATGCCTATGGAGCCGCTTGGCCGAGCGCGATGGCGCCCATCACCAGCGCCCCGTACAGCAGCGACATCAACGCCTCCCTCAACCGCCTTTCGGGTGACGGCTACATCACCGCGGGGACAGACGGCATGCTCTATACCGCCGGATTCTACCCTGGCGCCCCGGGTACCGTCCTGGAAATCAGCGCGACTCCCTCGCTTGACCTGAACAACCTCATCTTTGAGATGGATTTCAGCGAGACGTCTCCCGTAACCGTATCGTTGACTTATAACGGCGGAACGATCCTCGCTCCCACCTACACATACAGCGGCCCCGGCAGCAGCTCCTCTGAAATGGGCGGAGACAGCGACATGCTCGCCCTGCAGTGGGACCTGACCGGCATCACCGTCACCGACTACACGATCACGATTGATGCGCCGATCCATACCGGGATATACGCCATCAGCGTTGTCGAAGGTGACACTTTTGACGGCAAGGCCATCCCCGAGCCCTCCACCTACGCCGCCTTGGCTGGCCTGGGTGTCCTCGGACTCGCGCTGCTGCGCCGCAAGCTTTCCCAGAAGTAAAGTCATACAGTCATAGATCCCTCATAAGAAACCAGAAGGCCGGTCGTTCGCGACCGGCCTTTTTGTGCTGTGCGGGGCCGCACTGGGCACTGAGAGGCTCTGCCCCTTGCTACGGATCCGGAAAGGGCGCTACCCCCTCCTCCTCCCGGGAGAGTGCCAGCGTGGATGAGCTGGCACTCGCTCCCTACCGGGGCGGTCAGTACACTTACGGGGCAGGAGCCTTTCTGGCTCCGATGGGGCAGCGCCCCATCACGGTGCGAAGCACCGAGGGTGCAGGGCATGCCCTGCATGCCCTGCTGCCCAGCAAAAAGCCGCGGCCCGAAGAACGGAACCGCGGCTCAAACCACCGGGGAAAACAAAAACCCGGAGTCTCGCTTAATCAATGGCACTGAGAAGCTCGCGCCAGTCCTCCAGCTCGGGGCTGCCGGGCTTGCGCTCGCCAAAGAACTGCACAATCACCTCGCCGTCCTTATCGAAGACTTCGAGCGAGTTGACTTCGCCGTCCGTGGTCGGCTTGCGAACCAACCAGCAGGAGACAATGCCGGATTCCTTCAGGTGCAGGTTGAAGCCGGGGTCCATGACATTGTACCAGTCCTGATACTCCATCACCTTCTTGACCGGGCCGGTGTGGATCTGGATGCAGTGGTCGTTGCCCACAAAAACCATGATCGAGGTGCCGCGTTCGCTGGCGAGGTCGAGCACCTTGCGGGCGGCGGTGTTGCTCACTTTCTTGGTGAAAACGCCTTCGGCCAGGCGCAACGCCTGCTCGCGGCCGGTGCGGCACTTCATCAGCAGAGGGAAGAAGTCGTGCGTATCCTTGAGCGCTTTCCAACCGGCCAGGAGCGCGTCCTTGTCCACCTGCGCGTCGGGCATTTCCGGGCGCTTGGGCTCGGGGGCTTCGGCGGCGAAAGCCTTGGACTGGTCTTCGGCGCGGTGCTGTTCCACAAGCTTGTGGAAGGGCTCGATCCCGGCTTCGCTCTTGACGTAAATCTTGTGGATGGCCGTGCCGGTCGGGTCAAACACCTGGATCGAACGGCTGTGGCCGCCGGGGATGGAGAGGTCTTCAACCGCGAAGGCATGCTTCCAGCCACCCATGAACAGGCGCAGGTCGATGTCCTTGCCCGTGGTCAGGCCGATCTTGCCGCCGTGCATCAGCGGGTGGATCTGCTCGTATTCGCCGGTCTTTTCATGGACGCAATTCTCGTTGCGGGTCAGCACCATGACCTTGCCCAGGCTCTTCCATGTCTGCATGAAAGCTTCCCAGTCCGACACCGCCAGGCGCGTGACCGTTTCCCCGCATTGGGTGGCCAGCAGCGCGGCCTCGCTCACGCCAAGCTCTTCGGCGGCGTTACGGATGCGCAGCTTCGGGTTCGCCTCCAGCAGCTCCGCCCAGCGGGCTTTGAGTTCCTCGGGCGTTGAAGTAGCTTCAGTAATCGTCGTGTTCATTAGATCTTTTTTGTAAACTTTGAGATTGAGTCACAAATACACGCGCCTTTAGCTTTCAGGTCAACATCGGAAAACCGTGAAAAAGTCTTATCAGATCCTCTTTACGCACGCCACCGCCCTGGCTGCCCTGCTAACCGCTCCTCTGCTCCGTGCCGACGAGCCCGCCCCGCGCATCATCAGCATCGGAGGAGCCTCCACCGAAATCGTCTTCGCGCTGGGCCGGGGGGATGAGGTCGTCGCGGTCGATCTTTCCAGCACCTATCCGCCCGAGGCCGCCCAACTGCCCAAGGTCGGCTACATCCGGCAGATTTCCCCCGAAGGAGTGCTCTCCATGAACCCGAGCCTCATCGTGACCTCCGAGTCGATGGGCCCGCCCGCCGCCAAGGCGGCCATGAAGCAGGTCAGCATCCCGGTGGTGTGGTGCCCCGAGCCCGAGAGCCCGGAAGCCCTTTACGCCTCGCTGGAAACTGTCGGCAAGGAGCTGGACAAGGAAGCCGAAGCCGCTGCCCTCATCACGGAAATCCAGGGCCAGCTCGCGGAAGTCTCCGCCCGCACCGCGCAGTGGGAAACGAAGCCGCGCGTCCTGTTTTTCATGCAGCCGCCGAGCAAAAGCCGCGCCGGCATGGTGGCCGGGAGCCAGACCCGCGCCGATGAGCTGATCGTGCTCGCCGGCGGGGAAAACGCCGCCTCCGACGTGACCCGCTACCAGCCCTACGCGCTGGAGTCGATCCTCGCCGCCCAGCCGGACGTGATCCTGCTCGGCACGAGCATCGGGCACGGAGCCGGTCCCGGCGACGCCGATTTCCTGCTCGGCCTGCCCGAACTGAGCCAGGTGCCCGCCGTCAAAAACGGCCGCGTGGTCACCGTCCCGATGGACAACCTCAACTTCGGCCCCCGCCTCGGGGAAGCCGCCCTGAGCTGGTCGGAAATTATCGCCCCCGGCGAAAAGTAACCCGTCGCAGATGAGGCGTTTTTCGGGATTCGGGCGGAATCCTTTCTTGTTCCGTGCCCCCGAAACGCCTTAACTGAGTTTTTTAGCATTTACTGGCCGCAGGCACCCGCAAGCCGACCGGCCCGCCACGCAACCGAGGATGAATCCCGCCCGCTCCCACTCGATTAAAACAGTTCTGCTCGTGCTGATCGGCCTGTGTACCCTGGCGATCTCGCTGGTCAGCCTGAACACCGGAACGGTCGAACTCACCACCAGCGAAACCACCAGTGTGCTCGCCTACCGTCTCGGGCTTTCCTCTGAAAAACCGGGCATCCTGGCCGACACCGTGGTCTGGGACCTGCGCCTGCCTCGCATCGTGCTCGCCCTCGCCGTGGGCGCGGGGATTTCACTGGCAGGCGCGGCCATGCAGGGGCTTTTCCGAAACCCGCTGGCTGATCCGGGCATTATCGGCGTTTCCAGCGGGGCCGCCACCGGCGGGGTCATTGCCATCCTTTTTGGCGGGCTGTTTGCCGCCAGTTGGCCCGGCTTTACCCAGTACGCCCTTCCCATCTGCGCCATGGCCGGAGGCGTTGGCACGACCTTTCTCATCTACCGGCTGTCCAACATCGGCGGGCGCACCCACATCGCCACCATGCTGCTGACCGGGATCGCTGTGAACGCCATTTCCGGGGCACTCATCGGCTTTGTCGTGACCCGTTTCGCCGACGACACGCAGATCCGCACCATCACCTTCTGGACCCTCGGCAGCCTGGCCGGGGCCAACTGGCACAGCGCCCTGCTCGTCTCCGGACTGACCCTGCTCGGGGCCATCTGGGTGCTCAGCCAGTGGCGCTCCCTGAACGCCTTCCTGCTGGGCGAGGCCGAAGCCTTCCAGCTCGGCATTTCCGTGCAGCGTGTCAAAAGCGGGCTGATCTTCGTCACGGCGGCAATGGTGGGCATCACCGTGGCCGCCTGCGGGATCATCGGCTTTGTCGGGCTGGTCGTCCCGCACATGATCCGGCTCAGCCTCGGCCCGGACCACCGCTGGCTCCTGCCCGGATCGGTCATCCTGGGCGGCGCGGTCATGGTCCTGGCCGACCTCGGTGCGCGCACGCTCGTTGCTCCGGCGGAGCTTCAGATCGGCATACTCACCGCGCTGATCGGCGGTCCGTTCTTCCTCGGCCTGCTCCTGTCGGCCAAACGCAAACTCTCCATCTAGGGAACCGGCACCATGCTCGAAGCGCGGCAACTCAGTTTCTCCTACGGCAGGCACCCGGTCCTCAGCGGAGTCTCGCTCAAACTCACCCCCGGCAAGCTTGTCGCCCTCCTGGGCACCAACGGCGCGGGCAAGTCCACCCTGCTGAAAATCCTCACCGGCGAACTCGACCCCGACCAGGGCCAGGTGTTGCTGGAGGACAAACCGCTCTCGGCCTGGCCCACCCGCGAGCTTGCCCAGGCCCGAGCCGTGCTCCCGCAGGAACCGCGGCTGGCCTTTAACTTTACCGTGCGCGACGTCGTCCTGATGGGCCGCACGCCGCACATCCACCGCGGCGAGACGCCCCGCGACCACGAAATATGCCGCCTGGCCCTGCGCCGGGTGGACTTGCAGGACTTTGCCCACCGCTACTACCTCGAACTCTCCGGCGGCGAACGCCAGCGCGTCCATCTGGCGCGCGTGCTGGCCCAGATTTGGGAACCACTGGAGCAGCAATCCCGCTACCTGCTGATGGATGAGCCCGTCGCCGGGCTCGACCTGGCCCACCAGCACGGCACGCTCCGCATCGCCCGTGAGCTGGCCTCCGAGGGCGTCGGCGTGCTCGCCATCCTCCACGACATCAACCTCGCCCTGGCCTACGCCGATGAGACGATTCTCATCAGCGGGGGCGGTGTCTCCGCCGACGGCCCCACCGCCGAGGTGCTGACCGAGGAGCGCGTGGCCGAGGTCTTTAACGTGCAGGCCATTCTCCACCGCAACGGCGACCGCACCCCCTTCATGCAGACGCTTCCGCGGGACTGATTATTCCCGGACATCCCTGAGGCGACACTGGCAAGTGTGGGTACAGGAACTCCGGGCTCCAGCCCTCCAAGACGGGCTATCAACCGCCATTCTCCCTAAGAATGGCGGTTGGCCCCTACTTACCAGAAGACCACGTATAAAGCGATAGTCGCAAGAATGACGCATCCGCCGAGGAATTTAGCGCCCTTGGAGGATTCCAGGCTGATCTGGTGATTAACCGGCATCTCAATCGGCGTCCTCATCGGTCTGAAAACAGTGAGCAAGAGCCCAGCCAGAATCACAATGAAGAAACAAATCGCCATCCGGTCAAGGAAGGCCATCTGGTCAGCGTACCACCAACCACGTGCAACCATCCACGGGCCAATCAGCCATTTGAATGAGCCGTAGGCAACGACGTTCAAGCCAATGCCGACGGCACCGAAATAACGGGGAGTGCGAGGAGAGAAAAAGCCAAAGATAAACACCGCCAGAATCCCCGGCGAGATAAAGCCCTGAAACTCCTGAATGTAGGCGAAGATACTGCTGAAGTTATCCAGCTTCGGGGCAACCAGCCCGGCCAGGATCACAAACAAAACCACGAAAAAGCGGCCAACCCGAACCAGTTTGGCGGAGTCTTCTTGCTTGGTGAACTTTGCATATAGATCCATCGTGGCCAGAGTTGAGGCCGAGTTGAGCATGGAGGCCAGCGAACTGATCACCGCACCGCACAGGGCCGCCAACACAAACCACGAGATCATCGGGTACGGCTTGACCAGGTTCCGTACCAGGACCGGGAACGCCCTGTCGTAATCATAGTTCCCGGTTTGCGCGTTGAACAAATCACCACTGAAAAGATTGTACGCCAACACCCCCGGAATGACCACGAGAAATGGAACCAACAGCTTCAGAAATGCCGCAAAAACGATCCCCTTCTGCCCTTCGGCGAGCGACTTCGAGCCAAGCGTCCGCTGGACAATGTATTGATTCAGGCCCCAATAGAAGAAATTCGGGATCCACAGACCGATCAGCAAAGCGGTCCAGGGCAAGTCCGTGTCTTCCTTCGGACGCACCATGTGTACTTTTCCGCCACTGCCATTTTCACCGTTGCGTACGACAGCCTCTCCCTCGACACCGTCATTCAGCAGCATAAAGCGTTCCCACGCCCCTGCGGCCTCCAACTGCTCGACTGTCGCGTTAGAGTTAGCCACTTTCGTCTGGATAAGCTCTTCGGCCGGTTTGTTCGCCAAATGCTCAAAGGCGAGCACCATCACGATGGCTCCTCCCAGGATTAACGCGCCACCCCAGACCAGATCCGTCCACGCACAAGCCTTCAGGCCACCAATAAAGACATACACGGCCGCGAAAAACGCAATCAGCCAGCACATAGCCGTCAGGTTATTCAGCACGGGGACCGTATTATAATACTCCGAAACAAACTTCGCCCCGGAGAAAATAACCGAAGAGGTGGCGACAAAAACCAGTGTCACGATAGCCGGGATCGCCATCGCCAACCGCGCCACCCCATCGAAACGATACTGCAAAAATTCCGGAATGGTATAAAGCCCCGCTTTGAGGAATTTTGGCAAAAACCAAAAGCCAACTAAAACGAGCGTCACCGCCGCCATCCATTCATAAGAGGCGATCGCCATGCCCAACCAGTCAGCTGCTGACCCCGACATCCCCACGAACTGCTCCGTCGAGATGTTCGCCGCAATGAGCGAAAATCCCACCAGCCACCAGGACAATCCGCGCCCGGCCAGGAAATAATCTGAAGCCCCCTTGTCGCCATCGAGATCCTCATCCCGACTCATCCAAATACCAAGTGCGATGACACCAATCACCGCTGTGAGAAACAAAGCAACTTCCAGTACATTCATATACTTACACTTTCACCAAACAATCACTACAACTTAAAAAGAATCAGATACTATATGTCTATTTTTAATATATAAGCCCAACTCCAGGACCAGGCTCACTCCAAAAAGGCAAACACTATACCGGCCACAGTATCCATCACCGCGCAGCATAAATATCTATCGTATCTGGAAAGGTATAGTATGGTCAGACATTCCGATTATAGCCCACTGCGATTTCCTCTCGGCACCGCATCTCGGTTACTTCCGGGTTTTCTCCGACTTCCTCAACCAAAGCAGCGAACATGTCCTCCTTGATCTGTTTATACTGGGGTAGCCCGGCGAGGTTATTCAGTTCCTGCGGATCCGTGCTCAGGTCGTAGAGCTCTTCCTCGGCAGGGTGATCGGCATCGGCCGTATTGTGATAGACGTACTTGTATTTGCCCATACGGATCATGTTGATGCCGCTGGCGATACAGTGGGCGTAGTATTGGCTGACTGCCATATCTTTCCAGGGGGCCTGTGGATTATCGAGCCAGTCCACCAGGCTGTCACCGTCCCAGTCGGAGGGAGGCTCGACTCCGGCCAGCTCGGCAATCGTCTGCACCACATCGACCAGCGAACACGCTTCAAGCCTGCGCTGGTCTCCACGCCAACGCTCCGGCCAACTGATAATCAACGGAACGCGCGTAGAGGAATCGTAGCCGGAATTCTTCCACCACAGGCCATGCTCTCCCATATTCTCGCCATGATCGCTGGTGTAGATGATTACGGTATTATTCAGTTCATCGTTCTTGCGCAACGCATCGAGCACTTTACCGACCTGTTTGTCATGCCAGGTCACATAACCATAGTATAATTCACGGCCTTTTTTCACCAGATCATCCGGCACTCCCTCAAGCTTGAACATATTCCGCATGACCTGGTAATTTGTCGGCAGAGCCTCCAGGTACCCCTCAGGTATTTCCGGCATGGGGACCTTCCCCTCGTAGGGCTTCCAATACTGTTCGGGAATGATCAAGGGATAGTGGGGAGCAAGAAACCCCACTAGCATGAAAAACGGCTTATCAGCACCTTTGCGGTTTTCCAGATACCTGGTAGCGGCTCTGGTCACACGCTTGTCGAAGCGCATACCTCCATTATCCTCTTCGTTGCCGACTCGGAATTCGTCAAACCGCTTGGAGTAGCGTTTTACTTCATCGAGTTTCGCGGGGTTACAACGCCGGTCTTTACCGTCCTTGTTGGATTCATTGCCCGGCCCGATATCTTTTTCGAAACCGTAACGGCGAGTCGTGTCATAGTGCATCTTCCCGCACAGCACAGTCTCGTAACCAGCCTCATCCAGCAGGCGAGGCAGTGAGGGATAATCGTCCGAAGGTAGCCATGAAGAATTATTCCATGCCCCGGTGCGGGAGATGTACTTGCCCGAGGTAAAGGAAAGACGACTGGGCACGCACAGAGGGGAATTGCAGTACGCATTCTCAAAGAGCACCCCGTTTCGAGCCAGCGCATCGAGATTTGGTGTTTTGACAACCGGATTCCCGGCAGCGCTCAGGATGTCGCCATTGTATTCGTCCGACATAATGACGAGGATATTGGGCTTACCTGAGGACGCTGGTGATGAGGGGGCGGCCAAGCCGATGCGATGGGCCATCAGTGCTGCTGAGCCGGCAGCAAGCGACTTCAAGAAGTCGCGCCGGGCAAATGAGGAGGCTTTAACGGTCTTGATGGGGTTCATGGGGTTAGAAGTTATTCGGGATTCAAAGGAATAACATTAATCGAGAATGGCGGTAAGGAGAACTCACCCGTACCCGCATTGTAGAGGAAATCAGGGTCTTCATCCAGCGCATACCATTCGTCAGTATAGAGGGCGGCGTCCGTATAGCTTTGCAGGTGGCAGAAACCGGCCGGACGAACATCCAGCTTGCCGAGAAACGGAAGCTTATTGACGCAAAGCACCCGGGTGCGGTCTTCAGCCATCTCGAATGCCAACGCATTGAAGGCCGGGAAATCTCCAAAGCGCTCGTCATAGGGGTCGCTGTAGTCGCACACTCCATGTCAGATCCCAATATGGTTGAATCAACTAGGTTCCCCCAAAGCAATTCATAAAGTACGCCACCTGACGTTTGAAGACATCCTGGCGAACAAGCGAGTACAGCCCATTTGACTCTTTCCGGGAATCTATCAGTCGATGAGCAGAAGCTAAATCGACCGTGCCATCCAGCGATTCCCCAATCAGGGCGAAAATCAACCCGACCGTCCGCGGATAATGCCCAAAGTTGTCGAAAAGGCATTGACAGCCCCCGCATCACCCGGTTGTTTACCGGCTTTATTGACCGAATAAATTTCCGGTTGGAGAGGTGGCAGAGTGGCCGAATGCACATCTTTGCTAAAGATGCGTGCCCCAAAAGGGTACCGAGGGTTCAAATCCCTCCCTCTCCGCCACTGTGTGACCACAGGGGACTTTGAGGGCTCTGCCCTACGCTCACTGCGTTCGCTACCCGTCCCGGAGCTGACTATCGCGCAACGAAAGTTCGTAATACACCGCCCCATGTCTCCGACGAATCTCCCCGCCCCCACCGCACCGGAGAACCGTGCGATGCCGCGCATCTACCTGCTCCACAAATCCCTCGGTCTGGGTGGAGCCGAACTCGCCCTGCTCCAGATCGCCCGCGCCTACCGAGAAAAGGGCTGCCCCGTGACCTGGATTTACGACCGCGACGGGCACCTTGGCCCGCGCGTCGCCGAGGCCACCGGCACCGCACCCGTCCATTTGCGCCTCCCCTTCCCCCGCAGCCCGTTGTCGCTGCGCCATTTACCGGGATTCGTTTTAAAGATGCGGGCCATACTCAATCAGAGTCCCCGCCCGGCATTGCTTGTTGCCGGAGACTTTCTCACCCTGCCCGCCGCGCTCTGGGCGCGGCGCAAACAGGACAAGGTCGTCGGGCTCTGGCAGGGCGAATACCGCTTCAGCGACGACTCCTGCCTGCGCAAGTGGGTCCGCCACGGGGCGCTCCGCGCCGACCGCCTGCTGGCCAGCGAACCGGTCCTGGCCCACCTGACCGCGCAAGGCCCGCTCGCCGTCCCGCTGCGCCCACTCAACCCGTGCGTCGAGACCGGAGCCTTTCTCGGGCTTCGCGACTCGCCCTTGCGCGAGCAGGTCCGCCAGGAGTGGGGCGTCGAGAAGAACGAGCGCGTCGCGCTCTGCGTGGGCCGCATCGGCGAGGGCAAAGGCCAGCCCTGGCTGCTGCGCAAGTTCATTGAAACACCCGATTTGCGCCGTGACTGGCGGTTGTTTTTCGTCGGCCCCGCCGATCCCAAAGAAACGCCCTCCTGGGAAAAGCTCGTCGCCCAGGCCGGAAACGGTTGCCGCTGGCTCGGCCCCAGCGACGATGTTGCCCGGCTGATGGCCGGGGCGAATTGCCTGTTGTTTCCCGGCACGGTCAACGAAAGCTTCGGGATGACCATGCTGGAGGCCGCTCTGACCCGCCTGCCCATGCTCTGCTACCCTGTCGGTGCCCTCCCCCATCTTTTCGGTGATGACTTCCGGGGCTTCGTACGTCCCACCGGCGATCAGGACGCCTTTATTGACGCCTGGCGCCACATCGACCAGCGCCCGGCCGAACCGGACGGCTTCGCCGACGCGCTCCACCAACGCTTTAATAAAGGCCGCTGGCAGGAAAACCTTGCCGAAGTGCTCCAGCTGCTCGCATAAAGATGCTCGCGCCACCGGCGGCGCGCCCGCCTTTCAAAGCTAGCATCCATGTCCAAGCCCAAGCTCAAACTCGATTTCTGCGACTTCAACGGCGTTGACAAGCTCAACAACCCGTTCACGCGGCTACTTTCCCAGCGCTACGAGATCGAGATTTCCGACCGGCCCGATCTGCTCATTTTCCAGGAAGGCGGGCACATGAACCGGCTCTACACCTGCAAGAAGCTCTTCTGGACCGGCGAATCCGTCCTGCCCGACTGGGACCGCACGGACTACGCCATGACCTGCCACTACCTCGATGACGCCCGGCACCTGCGTATGCCTTTCTACGTCTGGGGATCTGCCGCGCCCGCCGAAGACCTCGTCCGCCGCGACGACGAGGACATCGCCGCCCTCATGCGCAGCAAGACCCGCTTTTGCTCCTTCCTCGTCACCAACAGCAACCGCCGCCGTACCGGCCCCCGGATCGACTTCTTTGAAAAACTGACCGCCCACCGCCAGGTCGATTCCGGCGGCCCCTACCGCAACAACATCGGGCGCGTCATCCCGCGCGGCGGCGAATTCAAACGCGAGTTCAACGCCCCCTGCAAATTTCATCTGTGCTGGGAAAACAAGTCCCTGCCCGGCTACACCACCGAAAAGCTGGTTGACGCCATGTGGGCCCGCTGCATCCCCATCTACTGGGGCAGCCCGCGCGTGGCCGAGGAGTTCAACCCGAAAAGCTTCCTCGACCGTAGCCAGTTCGCCTCCGACGAGGCCATGATCGAGCGCATCCTCGAAATCGACGCCGACAACGCCCAGTGGGAAGCCATGCTGCGCGAACCCTGCTTCAACGACAACACTCCCAACCAGTACTATAGCGACTCGTACGCCCTGGACTTTCTCCAGCGCGTCATTGACGACCCGGCCCCGCCCGTCTCCCGACGTCGCAAGTTCTTCCGCCTCGGCCGCTGGAAACTCGCCAAGCGCCAGCACTTCTATTAGTGCGTGGCCACACAGGACGTGCGTGGCCGCACAGGACATTGAGGGGGCGCTGCCCCCTACGCCGTCAGAAAGGCGGCTACCCCAATGCGTGACCGCCCTGGACGGACATAACAAGGAGTCCGACTATCCCGGTACGTGGCGTTGCCGGGATGGGATATGGCTGCGCAGGCAGGACGATGCCGGCCAAAAAAGATGGAAAGACGCGCCCAACTGCAACTGACGGGCGCGGGGCGGGTTTAACCTGGTAAATCTTTTCCACTCCCCGCCCGACAGCCGCCAGCCATGCACCACGACCGCCCAACCTCTTCCAGCCTGCTGGAACCGCCGCCGCGCGAAGGGCTGAAGCTGGTCTTGATTGGCCTGCTCACGTTCGGAGCGACCCTGTTGCTGATCTTGCTTTCGCTGGCGCCAGCGGCCCAGCCTTGAACCTTTCCCCCTCCCGAGGGGGAAAACCAAACAGGGGAGTTAAACGGAAGGCGGGGCATGTTGCCCCGCCTCACTTTTTGCCCGTAATCGAAACCACTTCGCGGGGCAGGACGTAGAAAACGGCCTCCTCGGTTCGCCCGGACTTCCACGGCACGGAGCGCGCCTCCACCCGAGTCATACCGGCTTTTATCATCACCCGTCCCGAGGCGGGATTACGTGCGAGATGGTGGCTGGTGATTTTTTCCACCGTCCAGCACTCAAAAACGCAGGGCAGAAAAGCCCGCACGGCCTCGGTCATGTATCCGTGTTTCCAATACGCCACGCCCAGCCAATACCCCAGCTCGGCGCTGGCTCCCCCAGCCCTCCGGCCAACGCTGATCGCCCCGATAATCGCGCTTCCATGCGCCCCCGGAACCTCGTTTTCCGTCGCCTCTGGCAGCTTCTGGCTCTTCTCGTCAGAGGCGGCCTTGAGGGTCAGAGCCAGACAAAGGCTGTTACCCGCGCGGAACTCCGGCTCATGGCGCGCGATCCAGTCCCGCGCCATCTCCAGCGTGTAGGGGTACGGGACGTTCAAGGTCGTTTCCGCCACTTCCTCCGCCCCCGCCAACCGCGCGACCTCCGCCGCATCCACCGGGGCAAAGGGACGCAGGACAAGCCTTTCTGTTTCAATCACAGGCGCAACACGCATCGGGCAAACAAAATTACGAGCAGGCCGGAAAGCGCGGGAACGGACACCTTCGGTCGTTCTTTTCGCTCTTTCCGGCCTTCCTGTTAAATGTCTTGCTCACGATGCACGGTCAGGAAGGGGTATCCCCCCGACAGCAATCACTGACCGGCGGCGAAGCGGTTCAGCAGGGCGACAAACGAACCCGCGTTTTCGGGCATTTTCACCGCGTGGCCGAAGACGGCCTCACGGGTCAGGCCGCTTTTGTTGTAATACAGGTCGGTGGCGGCCTGGTCGTAGTTGGACTCGGTACCCTTGACCGCGGCGGAGGCTTCGAGCCCGGAGGCGGTCACGTAGTAGAAAATGTCCGCCGCGCCGTACTTGCTGTTCTGCTTCGAGGTCGCATCACCCGACCAGTCGGACGAGGCCGAGGCCGAGCTGGGGCCGCCGATCGCCTTGGCCGTGCCGCTCCAGGTCGTCTGGTCCTTCTTCAGGATGTCCAGGCCCTCATCGTTCATCAGAAACATGAGCACGGTCGTCTGCCCGCCGCCGATCTGGGCTCCGAAGCTGCCCGAGCCGACATTGAAAAATACCGGCGGGGACCAATCGCCCCCCTCCTCGCGGATCATGGCGAAGCCCTCACCGCCTTGCGCTCCGATGATGAAGCTGCCCCCCACCACCTGATAGAAAAAGATGCCCCGCGCCTTTTCAAAGACATCGGTCGGTATAGCCTTTTTCGGGTTCGACTGGTAGTCGAGCAGCCAGCCCTTGGCGCTGTTGATGAGGCCGTTGAGGTCGCTGAGGCTTTGGTCCGCGCGGACAGCCGCCGTGGCGGCGAAAAGACTGAGAGCAAAGAAAAATGAAGTACGGAGATTTTTCATAAGGTCCGTAATAATAACCGACTTACCGGCAAATGCCAAGCCGGATCAGCGACTCGAAGGATCGCCGGGGCCGGAGCATTTTTGGGCAACGGCCCTACTTGGCCGTCTCGGTGAAGCGCTGCTCGCGCACGAGCGTGATCTTGATCGAACCGGGGTATTGCAGGTCGTCCTCGACCTGCTGACGAATGCGGCGCACCAGCGAGCGGGCTTCGACATCGTCCACCTGGTCAGGATTAACAATGATGCGAATTTCGCGCCCGGCCTGGACCGCGTAGGCCTCCGCCACGCCGTCGAAGGACAGGGCCATATCTTCCAGGCTTTTCACGCGCTGGACGTAGCCGTCCATCGAATCCGTCCGCACGCCGGGCCGGGTGGCCGAAAGCGAATCGGCGACCTTGAGCAGGCCGGCGTAAACGCTGGTCGCATCGACTTCGTCGTGGGAGCAGGCCACCGCGTTGACCACGACCGGGTCTTCGCCGTGACGCTGGAGCAGACGCGAGGCCGACGAGGCATGACTGCCCTCGTACTCGTGGTCGATGGCTTTGCCAAGGTCGTGAAAAAGGCCGCAACGCTTGGCAATGTCCGGGTCAAGCCCGAGTTCAGAGGCCAGCAACGAGCACAGGAAAGCCACCTCGACGGAGTGTTCGAGCGTGTTCTGGTTGTTGGAAAGCCGGTAGTTGAGCTTGCCCAGCAGGCGGACGATCTCCGGGTGCACGCCTCCCATACGCAGCCTGACCAGGGCATCCTCACCGAGCTGGATCACGTGGTCGGCCATCTCGTGCTCGACCCGCTCAACCGTCTCCTCGATGGAAACCGGATGGATGCGCCCGTCGCGGATCAGGTGCTCCAGGGCCAGGCGGGCAACTTCGCGGCGCACCGGGTCGAAAGACGAGACGAGGATCGAGCCGGGCGTCTCGTCAATCATCAGAGTGACGCCGGTGGCGCGCTCGAAGGCCTTGATGTTACGACCCTCGCGACCGATGATGCGGCCCTTCATCTCCTCATTGGGAATGTCCACAATGGTCGCGCTCAACTCGTGCGACGGGGTGCTGGTCATGCGCTGCATGACATCGACCAGGATACGGGTGCCCTCGTCGCGGGCTTCCTCCTCGTTGCGGAGGATCATCTCGCGCTTGATCTGGCGGATCTCGTCGGCCGACTGGGCGCGGGCCTCCTCGCGGAGCAGTTCACGGGCTTCCTCGTTGGAAATATCGGCAATACGCTTGAGCAGGGTCTGGTAATTATCCGCCATCGTCTCGTAGCGGGTCTGCTCCTCCCTGGCCTCGATGCGGATTTTCTCGATTTCGGCCTCCTTGTGACTGAGCCGCTGGCGCATGCGGTCCACCTCGCGGCGGCGTTCCTGAAGTTCCTCCTCCTCTCGCTGGATTTTCTGGCGGCGCTCCTGGAGCACGGTTTCACGCTCGACGCGCTCTTTCTCGAACTGGAGCTGAGAGTTGTTACGGATTTCGCGGGCACTCAGCTCCGCCTCCTTGCGGGCGTGTTCGACGATGTCCCGAGCCTTTTCACGTACTGCGCCGAGCCAGCGTTTGGCGACAATCCAGTCGAACGCCATAGCGACAAGTGCCCCGACAAACAGAGCGATAAAAATCTCCCACGAGAACATAAACTCAGCTCAATCCCCTATACTCGTAAAACCCCTATCCAAGGCGAAGTTTCGGCCCCTGTCAATGGGGAACGCACCCTCAGCCCGCTGGCGTTAGGGGTAGCATGAGCCAGAAAATCTCTGGCACAAGTCCTTCCTTCGCGGTACTACTTTAGAAAAACACCTCCAGCCCTGTGGGCGCCCCATCTGGCGATGCTGTAAATCAGCCCTTGTCAGGCGGCGCCGGCCTGCTAAAAGCCTCCCATGACCACGCTCACCGAAATCCTCAAGCGCCTGCCGCTGCGCCGGTTCGTCCGGATCAGCGACGAGCACCGCAGCGACTGGGTTTCGCCGGTGTGCCTGCTGCTGCTGGGGATGATCGGGGTGTTCTTCATCTACTCGGCACAGAGTTACAGCGGTGGCAGTTCGTGGAAGATGCAGATCGTCTGGCTGGTGGCGGGACTTGGCGTCTATGGGGTGATCTCCCTGATCAATTACAAATTTTTCCTCGAAAACGCGCACCTGTTTTACCTCCTGTGCGTGGTGCTGCTGGTGCCCCTGGCGATCCAGGCCCTGCTGATCGAGCTGGGATCGCAGCTCGACATCCGCGCACTGAAGGGCTTCCGGCTGCCCTTTGTGAAGACGCAGTTCGGCTCGACCCGGTGGCTGGACTTCGGGCCGTTCCTGCTCCAACCCTCCGAAACGGCCAAGATCGGCACCCTCCTGATGGCCGCCAGCGTGCTGGCCCGCTCCGAGATCGGCACCCTCAAAGAATCCATAAAGGTCTTGCTAAAAGTGGGTTTTACATTTTTTATCCCGGTGTTACTGATTTTTCTGGAGCCGGATCTGGGCTCCTCGTTGGTCTTCCCACCCATGGCCTTCGCTCTCCTTTACGTTTCCAATCTCTCCAAGAAGTTTTTCCTGACCGTTTTTGGGGTTTTTCTGCTAGCCACCCTGGTAATCAGTGTGGACGTGTTTCGTTATAAGCAGTTTATGGAAAGCCAGGAGTTGTCGTTCATGGACGACAAGGGGGCCTACGAGGACCACTCCATCATCCCGCTCCGGGACTACCAGCGCAACCGCATCCTGGCTTTTGCCGCCCCGCAGGTCGTGGACCCCAAGGGCAACGGCGTGGCCTGGAACCTGAACCAGTCGCTCATCGGCGTATCCAGCGGCGGGCTTTCCGGTAAAGGTCTCGGCGAAGGCACCCAGGCCAAACTGGGCTACCTGCCGCCGACGGTCGCGCCCAACGACTTCATTTTCTCCGTCCTGGCCGAGGAATCCGGTTTCCTCGGCTCGATGGTTGTCATCATCCTTTTTGCCATCCTGGTGTGCAACGGTATCCGCATCGCGGGTATCGCGCGCGACCGGTTCGGCATGTTGCTGGCCGTCGGCGTCAGCATTATTTTCATGGTCCACATCTTCGTAAATATTGGCATGACGATAGGCCTGATGCCGATTACAGGCCTTCCCCTGCCCTTCCTTAGTTATGGTGGCTCCTTTGTTTTAAGCTGTTGTGTCCTCCAAGGTTTTGTCCAAAGCGTTTACCGCTTCCGCAAAGACTTCTCATGAGAAGCACGACCCCAGACCCGCTGCGTAACCCCGGACCGGAATCCGCGCGGGCCGCACTCCAGCTCAGCAAAGGGCGCCGCCGCCAACCCTCAGGCCATACGCCCAATGAAAAGTTCATCACCCACCGAAAAAAACAGTCTTGATCACGAACTGCGCTCGCCCCCAAAAGAAGAGGTCATCGAGTCCATCCCCCGCGATCAGTTAAAGAAAGAATCCAGCGCCCGCGCCAAAAAGCGTCCCATTTTGCAAAAAATCGTCCGCGTCCTCTCCGGGCAGAAAGAACGCCCGTACCGCGAGCTCATCATCAATGCCGAGCCTCTCGAAACCCGTGTCGCCCTCCTCGTTGACGGCGTGCTGGAGAAGTTCGAGGTCGAGCGCTCCGGCGAGAAACGCATGGTCGGCGCCGTCTTCGCCGGGAAGATCCAGAACCTGGAACCCGGCCTGAAGGCCGCCTTCGTCGATATTGGCCAGCCCAAGAACGCGTTCCTGCACTATTGGGATATCCTCCCCGCCGCCAACGACGACAAGGCGATCGAAATCGTCCGCCAGAACGAGTCGGCCGAGCAGAAAAAGCGTCGCTCGCAGAAGCCCACCCTCAAGGACATCCCCAAGCTTTACCCGATCGGGACCAATATCGTGGTCCAGATCACCAAATCGCAGATCGGCACCAAAGGCCCCCGCACCACGACCAACCTCGCCCTGCCGGGTCGGTTCCTCGTGCTGATGCCCTTCTCCGGCCAGTGCGGCATCTCCCGCAAGATCGAGAGCAAGTCCGAGCGCGACCGCCTCAAGGCCATCCTGGCCAAGCTCACCATCCCCGAGGGCATGGGCATCATCATCCGCACCGCCGGCGAGGGCAAAAAGCTCCGCTACTTCGTGCGCGACCTCCACATGCTCCTGAAAAAGTGGCAGAAGATCGAGGAGGGCATGAAGGCCGGCAAGCCCGCCCTGCTCTATCAGGAGCCCGACATCATCGAGCGCACCGTGCGCGACTTTCTCACCGAGGACATCGACCGCGTGCTGGTGGACAGCGAAGACCGCCACAGCGCGATCCTTGAGAACATCTCCGAGGTCTCGCCCCGCTCGCGCAAGAAAATCGTCCACTTCAAGGACGACATCCCGATCTTCGAGCGCTTCAACATCGAGCGCCAGATCGAGCAGACTTTCCAGCGCACCGTTCCCCTGCCCAGCGGCGGCGAAATCGTCATCGACGAGACCGAAGCCCTCGTGGCCATCGACGTGAACACCGGCTCACACAAGGGCAAGGACAAGGGCGGCAAGGACTTCATCGTCAACGCCAACCTCGAAGCCGCCTCCGAGGCAGCCCGCCAGATCCGCCTGCGCAACATCGGCGGCCTGATCATCCTCGACTTCATCGACATGAAGAACAAACGCGACCGCAAGGCCGTGTTTGACCGCATGCGCAAGGAAATGGCCTCCGACAAGGCCAAGAGCCACGTGCTGCCGATCAGCCAGCTGGGGATCATGCAAATGACCCGCCAGCGCCACGCCGAGAGCCATGCCAGCGGCATCTACACCGGCTGCCCGTACTGCTCGGGCCGGGGCATCGTCAAGAGTGCCCGCACCATGAGCGTGGAAATCCAGCGCAAGCTCGTCAGCGTCATCCGCCACCAGCGCAATACCACCCACAAGCGCGGCGAGACCATTGAGATCACCATCCTGCTCCACCCGACCAATCTCGACCGCCTCCGCCACGAGGACGAAGAGCACTTGATCGACATCGAGCAGGCGTATAATGTCAGCCTTTCGTTCAAGTCCGACTACAGCTACCATGTCGAGAACTTCCGCATCCTCGACACTGCCACCGGACAGGAATTACGCTAGGAAGGATTACCGATTATGCGACCTCGCAACTTGCGCCACCGTCTGGAAAAAGCCGCTAAACTGCTCGTCATCGTGCAGAAGTACTTTCCGGAGGTCGATTGCCAGTTCGCCGATGAAAAGGGCGCTCATGGGCACCTCATGTTGAGGCTGCCCATGGGCGGCGACCCCGCCCGGCTCGGCCGTGACCTGGAGAGCAAGGGCTTCGGCTTCACCCGCACCCGCAACCCCTGGCTGGGCGCCATCACCTACCGCGCCAGCAAGGAAGACCAGCCAGACGTGCTCATCGAAGTCGAGATCCACGCCAACCGGCTCAATCCCGCCCGGGAAATCGTTCCGGAGCCTTTCACGTTCAAGGAGGGTTAATCCCCCTATGCGGCGCGGAATCTGAACCGAGTTCCGCCATCAAGTGCTTAACGGCCTTGCACTTAAGTACCTCAGGTGATGTCTTTACGCCTGTAGTCTCTTATCTATGGCCAGGCCGACCGTACTCGTAGTTGATGACATCCCGGGCGTCCACGACATGTTGGACATCATTTTCGGCGATGCCGGGTACCTCGTCGAGCACGCCCTCCGGGGGAAAGAAGCTCTCGACATCTATCGCCGGGGCGGGGTTGACGTGGTTTTTACCGATATCCAAATGCCCGGTATGGACGGACTGGAGCTGCTGCGCGCCCTGCGCGAGCTGGACGAGGATGTCACCGTCATCATGACCACGGCGATTGATTCCAAGAACTACGCCATTGAGTCCCTGCGACTGGGCGCTTTCGACTACGTGGAAAAACCCTACGACGAGGACGCGCTCACCCGTACCATCAACCGCGCCCTGCGCCACCGCCACAAGCGCCTGGAGCAGCGCGAAAGCCGTCCCGGCGATCCCGCTCTGCACCGGGAGGTTGAGCGGTTGCGTCAGGATATTCAGGCCCGGGACAACGCCCTTTCCGCCCTCGCCCGCAAGGCCGGGGAACTGGAAAAAAGCCTCCGCCACCGGGAAGAGGAACTGGAACAGCAAAAGCTTTCTCAGCACTCTCTGCGCAAGCGGCAGCAAGACCTCGAACTGCGTGAAGACGCCCTCAAGACGATGGACGACACCCTGCGCGAGCGCATGCAGGCCCTCAAGCTGATGCAGCAACAGCGCCGTTCCGGTGGCGAACTGACGCCCGAGGCCGAGGAGACGCTCAACCGACTGCGCCAGGAGCTTCAGACCCGCGAGAGCGAGCTGGCCGAAATCCAGCTCAGCATGGAGGAACGGGAGCAGTTTCTGCGTGAGAGCGAGGAGTCGCTCATGGCCAAAGGCCAGCGCCTGAGTGAGCTTGAAGCGGAGCTGGAACAGATGCGTGAGGACCTCGACCGCCGCCAGCAGGCCAAGGGGCTTTCGCCGGAGGAACTTCAGGAGATTGAAACGCTCAAAAACCAGTTGGGTGCCAAAGAGAACGCGCTACGGGAAGCCGAGGACGACCTCTCACGGCGGGAGGAAGCCGTCAGACGGGCCGCGTCACTCCTCAAGGCCCGCGAACAATTCCTGCAGGAAAGCGAGAATATCCTCTTCGGAGGGGATAAAGAATGAGAGACTGACCCCGTTTCGGTTTGACCTCAGCCCCCCGCTTCCCCGCAATAGCCGGGTAGCTCCAATCCCAGCTTTCCTCCAGATGCATATCCTGATCGCGTTCGATAAGTTCAAAGACTGTATGACGGCCTCAGAGGCCTGTCAAATCGCCCAGGAAGTCATCCTCAAGCTCCACCCGAACTGGCAGGTCACCATCGCCCCCTTCAGCGACGGCGGAGAAGGATTTTGTGAGATACTGACCCGCTCGGCTTACGGAAAAATCGAGCGCGTGCCAGTGCTTGGCCCGCAGCTAACACCGCAGACTTCGCAAATCGGCTACGTGGACATCGGGCGGCTCGGCCACCGGGTCCGTGAAATCCTCCACCTGCCCTCCGAGGGCACCCTGGCCGTGATCGAAATGGCCCAGGCCAGCGGCTTGCAATCCATCCCGACCGACAAGCGCGACCCCTGGATCGCCTCCACCTACGGTACGGGCCAGCTCATCGCCGAGGCCGCCGACGCCGGGGCTCAGGAAATCCTGCTGGGCATCGGCGGCAGCGCCACTAACGACCTCGGGCTGGGAGCCCTGGAGGCCATCGGCTTGCAACTCATGGACCGGGACGGCCAACTCATCGACCACGCCACCCCGCGCGACTGGCCCCGCGTGGCCCGGCTCGACGGTGAAATCTGGCCCAACATCCCGCACATCAACATCGCCTGCGACGTGGAAAACCCGCTGCTCGGCCCCCACGGCGCGACCGCCACCTACGGCCCCCAGAAGGGTATGCGCTACGATGATTATTCCGCTTTTGAAAGCACCGTCTCCACTATGGCCAAACGCGTGTGCAGCTACTTCGAGCAGTCCGAATCCCTCATGTCCGCCCCGGGGGCCGGGGCCGCCGGGGGGATTGGCTTCGGCCTGCAGGCCGCCTGCGAAGCCCGCATGGTCAAGGGCTTCGACCTGGTGGAGTCCTGGCTCCAGTTAAAGGAGAAAGTCGCCGCCGCCGACCTTATCATCACCGGCGAGGGGAAGTTCGACCACAGTTCTCTCCAGGGCAAAGGCCCCGGCTCGCTCCTGCGCGAAGCCGCCCGCCAGCACAAACACGCCAAGATCGTGGCCGGCCTGGTCGAAAGCCGCCTGGAGCTTCCACCCAAAACCACCGCCGACAGCATGGCCCCCGAGGGCTACACCCGCGAACGCTCCATCGCAGAAGGAAAGAAACTCCTGGCCCGCAAGCTGGTCCAAATCTTCTCCAAGTAGGAGATCACTGCCATGACAACGGAGGAGCGGCACGAACAGCTCAAGCGCAAGCTGCATGAACGCATCCGGCGGGTAAAGCGCCTGATGCGCCCCCTGCCCCGCCGCGCCACCGTGCACCGATACCCGTTCCTGAAATGGTTCGCGCAGACGGCCCGCAAGCGGTCGTACCTGTGGTCGTTTCGCCGCCAGCATGTGCTGCCCGCGATTTATGTCGGCTGCATTCTTTCGATGATGCCGATCTACGGCATCCAGATACCCTGCGCCTTTGCCGTCGCCCTGCTTATCCGTGGCAATCTCATGATTATGGTGGCCACGCAGTTCATCACCAATCCGGTCACCTTCGTCCCACTCTACACTGCCGCCTGCTTCATCGGGCTGGAGATCATGTACCTGTTCGGCATGCCTATCCCCGGCGGGTCGGTCTGGGACTTTTCCGCTAACATCGCCCTGCACCTCAAGGAAATGGTCACCGACCTGATGGGGGCCTCCACCCCCCGCGCCTCGCTGGCCGCGCTGGTACAGTCCACCGGCATGAGTGGACACGCCCTCGTCGCCCTCGCGCTCAAGGCCACCATCCTCGGCGGGGCCATCATGGGCTATCTGATCGGCTTCGTCATCAGCCTGGTCTATCAGATCATGGCCCGCTATTACGAGCGTAGCGGACGAGCCATCCGGCAGCAGTTCGAGGAGTTCGCCCGTCAGGCCAAGTTGAAAATCCACCTCCCCGGAAAAAACGCCGATCCGAAAGATTCCACCGGCTCATGATCTCTGTGTCCAAGTATTTCCCGAAACTCTCCATCCTCCTCTGCTCTGTCCTCCTGACTGCCGTTGGCACGCAAGCGGCCCCGAAAGTCATGCTCGGGATCGACGTGCTGGAGGCCCGGAACTTCGCGCCTCTCAACGGGCTGCGGGTCGGCCTGCTCACGCACGGAGCCGGGGTTAACGGCCGGGGCATCCCGACCTGGAAAGTTCTCTACGACCACCCGAACGTCAACCTGACCGCCCTCTACGGCCCCGAACACGGGATCGACGGCAAGGCCAAGGCCGAGGTTTACGTCCCCAGCACCACGCATGCTGAGACCGGCCTGCCCGCTTACTCGCTCTACGGCCCCACCCGCAAGCCCTCCCCGGACATGCTCAGCGGGATCGATATCCTCGTGGTTGATCTCCAGGACGTGGGCGTGCGCAGCTACACCTACGTCAGCGCCATGCGCCTGGCGATGGAGGCGTGTTTCGAGCAGGGCATCCCGGTCATGGTGCTGGACCGCCCGAACCCGCTGGGCGGGCTCAAGGTGGACGGTCCGCCACTGGACAAGGACTTGATGTCTTATGTCGGTTCTTTCCGCGTGCCCTACGTGCACGGCCTGACCATTGGCGAACTCGCCCTCATGGCCAAAAACGTCCCCGGCTGGATGGATGTCTCCCCGGAAGTCCAGCAGAACGGCACGCTCTACGTCGTACCGATGCGGGGCTGGCGGCGCGACATGCTCTGGCCCGACACCGGGCTGCGCTGGACTCCGACCTCACCGGCGATTCCGGACTTTTCCGCCGCCGTCGGCTACGCCATGACGGGGCTGGGCTGCCAGATCGGCGGCTTCCGGCACGGCTACGGCGAGGGCTACCCCTTTCGCCTGCTCAACTATTACCAGAAAGACCCGATCTACGTCGCCCGCGCCCTTAACGCGCTCAACCTCCCGGGCGTGAAAATCCAGCTCATGCCCGAGGGCAAACAACCCGGCGGCTACGTCGTCGTGACCGACTGGGACAAACTCCGCCCGACCGAGATCAGCTTTTACATGATGCGCCTGACCTGCGCCTGGGGCGACGGCAACCCCTTCGCCGAAGCCACCTCCGGCAAGCAGCGCCTCTACAACATCCACGTCGGCTCGAACGCCTGGTGGAAGGAAATTTCCACCCGCGGCAGCCAGGCCCGCGTGGACGAGTTCATCCGCCAGTGGGAGGCCGACGCCAAGCTTTTCCAGAAGTGGAGCCGCCGCTACTGGCAGTACCAGTGAGGGTTCCGGCCTGCCAGCCACACACAGGTGTGGGAAGCAGAGTTGCCCGCGAAGTCACGCCAAGAGGCGCGAAATAAAGCTCATTAGGCAGTCCTTGTCTGTCTCAAATCACTTGACATCACAAAGCCCTCCGCCATCCATTATTGTGTCCCACAAGGCACAATAACCCACTCTCTACCAAGCAATGAAGCTGCCCCCCATCCTGCTCGTTTGCATCGCTCTTCTGGGCGGATGCGTGACCCAACGCCAGTTTACCGCCGATGGAATCCCGGACCCGAGCTACCAGATTGGCGGGGGTGATTTCTTTGTCACGCAAGCACCTTCCGACGGCACCTTCTACATAGTGGAGGAAACCACCAAACGCATCCTGATCAGTGCCACCACTCTCGAGGCAAGCCCCATTACCTTCAACGTGAATGAATCTGAAATCGCCGCCAATGAAGACGATTTCGAAGAGAAATACGGTATCCGCCGGGATCAGGTCAGAATTGTCCTGTATTTCATTCCCCATCGTGTCGAGTACTACAGGGGAGAACGACCCGACTTCAACACGGAGGGATAACAATCCTCATTTTGTCCGCGTGGTCTGACCTTCCTTGCCGAAGGGCATCTTCTTCGCCGAATAAAGGCCGCATCAGGCGGGCGGAGCGGGCGGCAGTACCTGCCGGGCGGGGCTGTAACAGGTCGTGCGGCCTCCGATGGTTTCGCGCACGAGCGGCTGGCCGGTTTTCGGGCAAGTGCCGCCGTCCTCCCACCGGTGCGGGAAAAGCCAGTCCGGCGGCGGGTCGCCCCAATCGGTCCCGATGACTTCCATCGCGTCCGCGCAAACTTCGCGCACCGTCCGGTAAAGGCGGCTCTGCGTCCGCGCGTCGAGCGATCCGGCCGGGGTGGCCGGATGCAGCGCGGCGCGCCAAAGGATTTCGTCCGCCATCCAGTTGCCGATGCCGGGGAAGCACTCCTGCATGAGCAGCACCGCCTTGAGCGGCGAACGCTTGCGGCGCTGGAGAAAGGCCCGCATCAGCGACAGCGTAAAGTCCTCCGAAAGTACCTGCGGCGGGAGTTCCCGCCACCACGGCGGTGGTTCCGCCCCGGTCTCGAATCGCACCCGCCCGAAGAGGCGCGGGTCGTTAAACACCAGCACCCGTCCGGCCTGCACCAGCACGAGGTGGTCGTGCCTGTCGGGCACATAGGGAACCGGCGAGGAAAACAGCTTGCCCGTCATCCCGAGGTGTACCCCGAGCCAGCCCCCGCCGCCGAAGCCAAAGAGCATCTGCTTGCCGTGCGCCCATGAGCGCTCGAGCACCGCGCCCCGCAGCGCCTTATCCAGCGCGCCGGTATCGCACTCGCGGAAAATCCGCGCCTGCGGATGCAGCCGTACCTCGCGGACGGATTCGCCCAGACCGGGGTTCCACTGCTTGCGGTAAAATTCGACTTCGGCCAGTTCCGGCATGGCAAAACGGTGTACGGCTCAGCCCTCAACCACAAGAATCCTCAGGACGACACTTCCTTTTGTCCGGACAGATTTGACGAATCTGCGAGACGGACGGCTTCTTTGCACGACTCGCCCAACTCTACTTGTAATTCGCGCCGGCGATAACCGGAACGCCGCCACAACGGGATTTTCCACCTCAGTATCCGGAGCACCTTGCGGTCTCCGTCGTTCCGGAACGAGACGAGGTTCTCCATCGTTTTGCAGGCGAGCAACCGCAGCAAAACGAGCCGCTGAGAGGGGCTCAGCCCGAGGAAAACGTCGCAGAGGTTATAGCTGTAGTAGCCGTCCGAACTGAGAAAAGCCTTCATCGAGAAACAGAACGGCTTCCCCAGGCATAGCACGTCGCAGCACTGCTTGCGCAGCTTCTTGTCAGCGATCATCTGGTAGGAGTTGATGTAGCCGGACAGGAGATTCACGTTGCGGATGCGGTGGTGCAGGTCCTGCGAGTCGGACTTGATGGAAATGCCCGAAAAAATCGTCTGCTCCACCACCTTGTGCTCGGGCACATAAATGCGTTTGTTGTTGTTGATCAACGCGCAGGCCACCGCCAGATGGGGAAACGAATACATGATATTCGCCGAGATGCTGGTCATCACCTCTGTGGTCAGGATCTCGGTCTTGTAAATCGTCGAGGGCAGGAAGGCCATCGTGTTGAGAATGTACGGAGTGGGGTTGTCCGCCGGAAACTCAATCTTCCGCTCGGTCAGGACCGCATCATAATCATGCTCCAGGCCGTACTCGATCTCGTCCCAGTGGGTCCAGTCGTATTCGTCATCGTCACTGAGAATCCACACGTATTTCTTTGACGAGACCTCGAAGGCGCGTGCGATATTGGCATTACCCCCGATATTGCGCTTGTGCACGGTGTGCGTGAGGTTGGGAAACCTCTCCTGGTAACGCTCGACGAGACGGGCGGTATTGTCCGTCGAGTGGTTATTCAGGATCTTGATATCGAAGTCGCGGATCGGGCTATCCTCCGCGAAAATCTGCCTGAAGGTCGCCTCCAGTTTTTCGCTCCGGTTGTACGTGATGAGGATGATCTCAAGAATGTCTTTAGTCGATGGCATAGAAGTATTACCGGGGCTGGGTAACAAAATCGTAACAGAACATAATATGGCAAAACGAAAGCGCAAAACAAAAGACACCCATATCGTCTTTCATTTTCGGGCCTAATGATGTCCGACGGCCTGCTTCTGGTAAAGGTGCTTGTAGTGCGGACAGCGCTCCATTAGCTCGGCGTGGGAGCCGTAGTCGATGATCCGCCCCTGCTCGAACACGATGATCTTGCGCACGTTCTTGATCGTGCTGAAACGGTGCGCAATGATGAGCACCGTCCGGTCGTCCATCAGTTTGTCGAGCGCCTTCTGGATAAAGGCTTCGCTGTTGCTGTCGAGGGCGCTGGTGGCCTCGTCGAGGATGATGATGGGGGGATTTTTCAGGAACACTCGCGCGATCGCGATCCGCTGCTTCTGACCGCCCGAAAGCTTGTCCCCACGCTCGCCGACAATGGTGTCGTACCCGGCCTCCAGCGACATAATGAAGTCGTGGGCATAGGCGCTGCGGGTCGCCTCGTACACCTCCTCCGGGGTGGCGTCGGGCTTGGCGATGAGGATGTTATTGTAAACGGTGTCGTTGAAGAGGACGGGGTACTGCGGGACCGAGCCGATATTGGCGGCGTAGTCGCGCGAGGCGATGTCGTGCAGCGGGATGCCGTCGGCCTTGATCACGCCCGAAACCGGGTCGTAGAGGCGCATGGAAAGCTTGGCGAAGGTGCTCTTGCCCGCGCCGCTCTCACCGACCAGCGCGCAGCCGGTCCCGGCCGGGATAACGATATTGGCATCCATCAGCACCGGCTTGTCCTTGTAGGCGAAGTTCACGCCTTCGAAGCGGATTTCGCCCTTCAGGCGGTCGATGGGGACGGGATTTTCGGGCTCGGGTACGGTTGACTCGTATTCCAGGATCTCGTTGATCCGCTCGAACATCGGGGTCGCCTTGATCAGGTCGGAGCACATCCGCATGATGCGCTTGATCGGGTCGATGGTGAAGTACAGCGCGATGCCGACCGCCGAGAAGGTCGGGAAGTCGATATTCGTCTCGTAGGCGTACACAAAGGTCACCGCCACCATGGTCGCCGCAAGCATTTCCATGATCGGCTGCTGCATGAGCTCGTACTTGGCGATCTTCATGCAGAAGTTCTGAAACGAGCGGTTGAGGTCGCGGAAAAGCCCCTTCTGGGCCTCCTGCATGTTAAAGAGCCGGACTTCGTGGGCGGCGTCGAGGTTCTCGTTAAAAAGCTGGGCCACACGGCTCAATTCGCCCTGCGAGCGGGCCATGTACATCTTCAGCTTCTTGCGCATCATCTGCACAGGCAGGATGCAGAACGGCACCGCCGCGATGAAGACCAGCAGAAAGACGATCTCGCCGTTGGTGAACGAGAGGTAGATCAGGAACGACACCGCGCCGATCACCTGCAAGGGTTGGCGGAAGATTTCCGAGGAAAACGAGGTCAGGATGGCCTGAATGGCGTTCGTATCGTTGTTGAGCCGCACGATCAGGTCGCCCGTCGTGTACTTGTCGAAAAACGCGATCGGGCTGTCCTGGATTTTCGAAAAAATGTCCTGCTTGATGTTTCTCAGGACCTCCAGAGAGACCTTGGTCGTGAAATACCCGCTGACATAACCGGCGATGGCCCTCACCCCGAAGATCAACGGCAGCAGCAGCGCCACCCCGATGACGTAATTGGCCGAGTACTCGTGCTCACCGGCTCGCTCCATGAATATCTTGCGCAGCACCTTGTCGAAAATGACCGGCATCCCGAAACCGCTGGACGCGCCGAAGATAATCCCGGCCCCGACCGCGATAATCAGCAGGTGCAGGCTTTGCCGAATGTATTTGAAATAGCGCTTGTACTTGTTCATCTCGCAGTCGATTCCCGCTGCCCCGACGAGGCTGGCTGTTCACGCATGGGCAGGTGTTTTTATCAGAAAAGCTAGTGTTGGTCCCCCGAGGGGGTATTTCGATGGCGTGGGCGGCAGCCCCGGAGGGTGCCACTGTGAAGCCGTTCATCTTGACCCAAGCCCCCGCCCTGGGCAAGTCTGGAGAACAGAAATGAACCGCCTCGCAATCCGCGTACATGAGCCGCTTTTTCATTGCCTGCGCCCCGCCAGGCGGAAACATTTCCCCCTGACCGCCCGCCCCAAGAACGACTTATGAAAAACATCCTGTTGACCGGAGGTAGCGGCTTTATCGGGAAAAACATCCTCGAAAGCCCCCTCGCCTCCCGCTACGAGATCACCGCCCCCGCCCGTGCCGAACTCGACCTGACCGACACCGGCAGCGTGGACGCCTTTTTCCACGGCAAAAGCTTCGACTGCGTGCTCCACGCCGGGGTCAAGCCCGGCCACCGCAACGCCCCCGACCACTCCCGGCTCCTTTACAGCAACCTCCGGATGTTCGAAAACCTCGAACGCCACCGCGACCACTACGGGCGGTTCCTGAACTTCGGCTCGGGCGCGATCTACGGCACTGCCGGGGACATCTCCGGCGCGACCGAAGCGGATATTTTTACCCGCATCCCCGAGGACGAGCACGGCTTCTGCAAGCACATCGTGGGCAAACGGATAGAGCAACTCCCCGGCTTCATCGACCTGGTCATTTTTGGTATCTTCGGCCGTTACGAGGACTTCGAGATCCGCTTCATCTCCAACGCCATCTGCAAGGCCATCCACGGCCTGCCCATCACCTTGCGCCAGAATCGCCGCTTCAGCTACATCGACGTGGCCGACCTCATGCCCGTGCTGGAGTTTTTCATCGAGGGCGAGCCCCGACACCGCTTTTACAATATCGTCGGCTCCCGCCACCTGGAGCTGGCCCGCATCGCCGAAATCGTCCGTGAAACAGCCGGTGCCAAGGCGGAGGTGCAGATCCAGACCCCCGGCTACGGCAAGGACTACTACGGCAGCAACGCCCGTCTCCTGGCCGAGCACGCCCTGCGCGAGACCCCGATCGAGGAATCCATCGCCCGGCTCTACCGCCACTACTACGACAATCGCAACCGCATTGACCCCACCCTGCTCGCAGCGGACAAGTAAGCCACACCCGCCAAACGTTACCGACATTTTCCACTGGCGCTTGCCAACGGTGGCAGTCCGGTTAATGATACCACCACGATGTGGGACGAACGCTACAGCGAATCCGGCTATGCCTACGGCACCGAGCCAAACGACTTCCTTCGCGCCGAGTACACGCGCATCGCTCCCGGCGGGCGCGTGCTCTGTCTGGCCGAGGGCCAGGGACGCAACGCCGTTTTCCTCGCCCGGCAAGGCTACGCCGTCACCGCGCTGGACCAGTCCCCCGTCGGCCTCCAACGGGCCGAGGAACTGGCGCGCACCCACGGAGTTAACATCGAAACCGTCACCGCCGACCTGGCCGACTACGACCTGGGCCACGGCTGGGACGGCATCGTCTCGATCTTCGGGCACACCCCGCCGCCCATCCGCAAGCGCATCCACGAGGCCATCCCGCTCGCGCTAAAAGAAGGCGGCGCCTACATCCTCGAAGCCTACACCCCGCGCCAGCTCGACATGCCCGGCAAGGGCGGCCCGCCCGCCGCCCAGCGCGAGTTTTTCATGTCACTGGATGTCCTGCGGCGAGAGCTGCCCGCACTCGATTTTGTCATCGGCCGGGAGGTCGAGCGCGAGGTCAACGAAGGCTCCTGCCATCAGGGCCTGTCCTCCGTTGTCCAACTCGTCGCGGTCAAAAGCTGACCCCCAAGCGAGGTGCGCGGTGGCGTGGCGCGTGTCGCCGCAGCGGACAGCAAGGCGGGCGCGGACTACCTCGCGACGTCGGCGTCTTCCGAGCGGGCTTCCCCGGAGTGGACGACGCGGATTTCGCCGCTCGGATAGAGCTTGGATCGGTCCCAGCTCAGCCCCTTGGGGAGCCGGGGCAGGGTTATTTCCTTGAATTTCCCCGCCAGTGGTCCCGCCGCCTGCCAGAGCCGGGACGTCTCCCCGGCAGCCCATTCAGTCACATTCGACGGCTCAAAAACCAGCTCACAGCCCGGCTTTAACGTCGCCCCCGACGCGAAGCTCAGCAGTGACGATCCGCGCACCACCAGCCGCCCGCCCGCCGGGATAATTTCGCCCGCCACGGTGAGTGTCCCCTCGCCGTCAACCGTCAGTGTGTGCCCGGCCAGATCAAGAGGCCCGGCAAGCGTCAGATCGCACCCTGCCGCCACCGCGCACACGGTATCCGCCGCCAGCGTGACGGGCACATTGATCCGGTGCGCGCCCTCCACAACCCGAAGCTCACCACCACGTTCCCCGCCGATGCTCAGTGCCCCAGCGCCCTCAATGACATAGGCGTGGGGATTCCTAAAGTTAATCCCGCCCACCGCGAACAGCGTATCCATTTTAACACTACACTGTTCGCCGCTGGCACTTCCCAGCCAGACGGTCTCCTCCAGGGTGTCGGGGCGCCCCCAGTAAAACCAGTTGTCCAGCTCGGCCCAATCCCCTGAGCCCGCTCGCGTCCACGCTCGCTGGCCGGGCTCGGGTGGTTCAACCTCCAATGGCCCTGTCCCGAGCTTGACCGGGGCGCTGTCCACGACTGCCAAAAAGTTCCCCATTCGGTCAAAACGCAGCGTGCGCCCGCCGTCCTCGCACAGATAAACCGAGCCGTCATCCGCCGCGCCCATCGCGACGACCTTCCCCAACGGCTCTTCCGCAAAATCCTCCCCGAGCGCATAAGCGCCTAAAGGGGCGTCCATGTATTGCGTCTTTTCGTAGCGGTTGACGCGCCCGGTCGCCGGGTCGAGCACAAGCACGAACTCCGGTTTGAGTTGGCGAAAATTCGCGATCCGGTGAAAGGTCATCAGGTTGCTGTCGTGCCCGCGCGGGGGCTTGCGTTCGCCGTCGCCGACATCGAAAGCCGTGCGCGAGGCCACCACCATGTCGTCGCCGTCGAAATCGAAGTTGAAATACTGGAAGCCCTCGCCGAACTCGGCGCTGTCGATATTGGGCGTGTAGAGAAACAGCTTTTCCACGTCCCAGTGAATGAGATCGTGCGAGCTGACCACCGCGGCCCCCGTACGGGTCAGGGCGGCAGTCGTCACCCCTTCATGAATTTTCAATACAGGGTTGGTCAGCGCGTAGAACTTGTCTGAAACTTCATCGTAGCCGACTCCGAATTTCTTGTCCGCACCCGGCAGCGACGGGAAGGCATCGGGGGCCGACGCGTCAAAGTCCACCCGCTTCGGATTTTGAGCGCGGATCAACGCCGTGTTCTGAAGGTTGCGGATCATGGGCAGGACATACACCTGCGTTCGCGGCGCGGCCACCACTTGTCCTTCGCCCCATTTGTTGAGCCAGCGATCGCCGAAAGGCTGGCCCTTGTTGCCATCAGCCATGTTGCTGCCCGTCCACGAGTCGGCGCGCATGAGGTCGGCATCGACCGGGGCCGAAATAAACCCGCGCCCCGCTCCGATCCAGATTCTCCCGCCGTGGACTACCGGCGTGCCGGGCGTCCCCACCCGCCCCAACCCGAGTTTGCCCGTGAACTCATCAATAGGCTCGGTCCAGGTTTCGCCATTGTCGGTGGATTTGCGGATGTTGGCAGCTTTGCCCTCGGCCTCAGGCCCAAGCAGATAGAGATCGCCGTCATGTACAAACAGGCTGGCCCGCAAAATCCCCTCCAACCGGGTCAGCAGCGTCCAGGTCTCCCCCTTGTCGGACGAGCGGTAAACCCAGGTCGTACCACTCGTTTTGGCCGACGAGCCCCAGTCGAAACAGGCGTGCGTGGCCACGTAGTCGCCGTTGGGCAGCACCACAATGCACGGGTCACACACATAGACCGGGAACATCGGTTCGTTAAACACCCGGCGTGGAGCCTCAATATAGCCAATCACCGTCCCCGGCACCCGCTCGAAATCCTGCCCGCACAGAGCTACCGGCAATCCAGCCCCTGCGAGCCCAACCGCCAATACCAACAGACGTGTATTCAAAATCCACGACAGGGAAAAAGTCGGCAACAGTCGCCGGGTAAAACGGCAAACATCACGCCAAAGCGGAAAGGGGGTAACCATGCGCTCCATACCGATGGAGCATGCCAGCCGCACCCCACACAGCAAGCCCGGAGTCCTCCGCCCCACCGGTCGACATGCAAGATCCGTTTCGGCAAAATAAGGAGCGTTAGAAAATTTGAGGACACGAGCTAATCTCGATAAGCGGACGCTAAAGCGCGTCATCGCTGCGGACGCGGGCATTGGCCCAGTGACGGAAGGCTTCCAGTTCGGCAGGGAGCGTGCCCGAAACCATCACCCAGGAAAACGTCCGCCGCACGCGCAGTCCCGGTTTTTCCAGCACGGCCAGACGGCCCAGCGCCAACTCCTGCCCGATGGTGCGCCGGGGCAGGAAGGCGACCCCCAGTCCGGCCAGCGCCGCACCGCGCAGGGCCAGCGTCCCCCCGAGCACGAAGTCGGTCCTCAGTTCCGAAACCGGAACGCCCCGGCGACGGAAAGCGTCCTCGACGACCCGGCGCGTCCCCGACCCAGGCTCACGCCATAGAAGGGGGAGACCCGCCAGGTCGCGGACACGGGTCACTTTTTGCAGCTTTTTCTGAAGGTCGCGCGGCAACCGGTCCGGGGAGTACACCGGGATAATCTCGTCGTTAGCAAAGGGCTCCAGGTGAAGGCCCGCCGCCCGCCTCAGCCCCTCGACCGCGCCCAGCGCAACGCGTCCGCTGCGCACGGCCCCAAGGACTTCGTCGGTGTTGCCGACGCGCAACTCCAGCCCCGGCACGCCCCGCGTGCGGGCATACTCGGCCAGAAGTTGCGGCAACACGAAATCCGCCAGCGTCGTGCTGGCCGATAGCCGCAGAGGCCCGGCCAGGCGCATCCCCGCCGCCGGATCGACCGCCTCGACCGCTTCACGCAGGACCTTGGGCAACTTTCGCGCCACCGGCAGCAGACGCCGCCCCGCCTCGGTCAATGTCATCCCCTGCGCCGAGCGGTCAAACAGCGCCTGCCCGACGGCATCCTCCAACCGCCGCAGCCGGGCCGAGAGCGCAGGCTGGGAAACGTGCATGGCACGTGAAGCGGCCAGCACACCACCACACTCGGCGATGGTCAGGAATGTGACCAGCCACTCCGGATCGACCTTGGGGAGGGAATTTACCATGATTATAAATGATTCAAATAGCTTATCGAAATTTACGATTACCACCTCCGGCTGGCAAGCGGATATACTCCCGCTCATGCCAGAAGACACAGACGCACCGGGACACATGCCCCGCACAGCTTGGTTGCTGCCCGTCGGGACATTGGCCTGCGCCGGGTTCGGCGCTCCGGCGGCGCTCGCTCTGGCGCTCGGGATCGGGGCGGCCTTCGCGGGGGCCAACACCGCCCCGGAGCGCTGGCATCACCGCGCCCACTGGCTGCTTCAGCTCTCGGTCATCGCACTGGGAGCCGGAATCGAACTGCCAGCGGTGGCACGAGCCGGGCTGGACGGGCTGGGCGTCACCCTGGTCAGCATCAGCGCCATCCTCGTGATCGGGAACCTGGTCGGGCGAGCGTTGGGCGTCCCCCGTCACACCCGGCTATTAATCAGCGCCGGGACGGCCATCTGCGGCGGGAGCGCCATCGCCGCTGTCGCCGGCGTGCTCAAGCCCCGCCAGCACGAGACAGCCGCCGCGCTGGGGATTGTGTTTATCCTGAACGCCGTGGCGCTGGTACTTTTTCCCTTTATCGGGCGCCTCCTGCACATGAGCGAACCGGCCTTTGGCTGGTGGGCGGCACTGGCCATTCACGACACCAGCTCGGTCGTCGGGGCGGGCTTGGCCTACGGCCCGCAGGCGCTGACCCTGGCGACAACGATCAAACTCGCCCGCGCCCTGTGGATCGTCCCGGTGGCGTTTTTCATCGCGCACCTGGAAAACCGCCAGAACCGTGCCGACAACCGCGAACCCGCTTCGGGCACAGCGGCCGGGAGCAAGTTCCCGTGGTTCATCCTCGGCTTTATCGCGCTGGCCGCCCTGCGTTGGACGCTGCCGGGGTTCGCGCCCGCCGGAGACTGGATCGCGCTGGCCGGACGCCATTGCCTGAGCGCCTCACTCTTTCTCATCGGCGCGGGCCTGAGCCCGCTCGCCCTGCGCAAAGTCGGCTGGTCCCCCGCGCTGCTCGGCCTCGGCATCTGGATACCCACCGCCGCCATCGCCCTGCTCTTCGCTGTGCTCTGGAAATGACTCAGGCTGGAGCAGTTCTGATCCCACTTTAAAACGGCCTTGCCCTGTCGGGGATTTTAACAGGAAGGCCAGAAAGAACGCCAAGTCCGCTCGGAAACGCAGCCTTTCTCACTTCCCGCCCTTTCTGTTAAAAAAAGTAAAATCAGGCCCGGCGGGCGCGTTTTTTGCGGGCGGGAGCGAGACGTTTGACGTAAACCTTCGAGTGGCGGGAGTTGCCGATGTAGTCCTCGCGGCGGGCCTTGGGGAGGTCGTCCTGCGTGCCTTCGGCGAATCCGGCCGAATCGCGGAAGAAATTCCCCGCCTGCGTACTGAGCGCGACGACGCGGTCGGCCTTCATGCGGCGGGCTTCGAGGCAGGCAAACTCGACCAGCTTTTTGCCCACGCCCCGGCCCTGGTAAAAGGGCTGCACGAGGACGGCCCCAAGCTCGACCGTCTTGCCATCGAGCGGGACAAGGCTGAAGCAGCCCACGATGCTCTCGTCGATTTCGTACACATAAAAGTTGCCGATGGCCTCTTCGATGGCGTGGCGGGTGCGGGTGCGCAGGGTTTCGCTTTTGGCGGCATTGCGGGTGATGGCAAAGATGCTGGCGGCGTCTTTTTTGCGGGCGGCACGGATCTGCTGGTAATCGTTGGCGTGGATCATGGTGCCGAGGCCGACCTTGTCGAAAATCTCGGTCAAAAGTCCGCCGAAGATGCGCCCGTCGAGGATGTGGGCGCGCGGGGTGCCCGCCTCAAGCGTCCGGGCTGCGTAGGCGGCCTTGGAAAGCAGGCGCTCGTCGAGGCTCTTTTTGTGCTTGGTGATGAGCGACTGAAGCTCGTCCAGCGGGATGTTCATGACCGGCTCCCCGTCCACCACGAGACCTGGGAAAGGCGTCAGGTAAATAAGCTTGGAGGCTTTCAGGCGGATGGCCAGTTCGCTGGCGAGTTGGTCGGAGTTGAGCCGGTAGGGCTGCCCGTCGCGGTCACAGGCCAGCGGAGAAAAAACCGGTACGACCCCTTCGGAAAGCATGAGCCGGATGAGCTTTTCATCGAGTTTCTCAATCTTGCCGGTATAGCCGAGATCCTTGCCCCGGATGACGCCCGTCTCGGTGGCGCGCACGGCGTTGGTGACGACGTAGCGCAGGCCGTTCTGGGTCAACGCGCGGGTGAGCACCTCCAGCACCTCGGAGCTGGCCGCCGTCGCCATCTCCAGCGTCGGGCCGTCGGTGGCTCCGCTGCCGTGGGCGTCGCTGATCGGGATGCCGCACTCCTCAGACAGACGCTTGATCTGCCGCCCGATCCCGTGCACCAGCACGATGTCGATGTTCAGGCTGCGCAGCACGGCGATGTCCGTAATGACGTTGGAGAAGTTCTCGTCGTCGATGATCGAGCCGTCCAGCGCGATCACAAACACGTGGTCGCGGAACTGCGGCACGTATTCGAGGATGCCGCGCAAGTCGGTCGGCTTGAGGGTGGTCTTCGTGTCCGAAGGCATGGTTAACATCATCAATATGGCCTACTTCCTCTGGGGTAAATTCAAAAAATCCTGATTGGCTTGCGGTGCGGGCGGGCACGCTTTTTATTGGTCGCTTCATGCCGACGAAAGCCCCGTTCGTGAGCGACCCGGTGGTCGATGACTTTCTGCTCTACCTGCAGACTGAGCGCGGCTTGTCGGCCAACACGGTGGAGGCCTACGGCAACGACCTCGCGCACGCCTGGGATTACCTCAAAGCACAGGGCGTGGGGGACTGGTCGGGGGTGGACCGGGAACACCTGGAGGGGTGGTTGAGCGAACTCTCGAAGCTCGACTACGAGCCGGCCACCGTCGCCCGCAAGCTCTCGGCACTGCGCATGTTCGCCAAATTCCTCGTACGCGAACGCGTCTGCGCGAAGGACTTCTGCGAACTGCTGGACACGCCCAAGCTGCACCGCAAGCTCCCCGGCACGCTCAGTGCCAACGAGGTCGAGCGCCTGCTCGACGCCCCCGACGAAGAGAGCCCGCAGGGCATCCGCGACCGCGCCATGCTGGAGCTGATGTACTCCAGCGGGCTTCGCGTTTCCGAACTATGCGAGTTACCCTTGCAGGCGGTGGACCTCGACCACGGCTTTGTGCGCATCTTCGGCAAGGGTTCAAAGGAGCGCATCGTGCCCGTCGGCTCCAAAGCCATTGAGGCCCTCGAACGCTACCTCTCCGTGGCCCGGCCGAAGCTGGTCAAACCCCGCACCGGGAGCGACCTTTTTCTTAGCCAGTGGGGGCGCGCCCTCTCGCGGAAAACCTTCTGGGTCAACCTGCGCCAACACGCCGCCACCGCCGGGATCACCAAGCCCGTCAAACCCCACCTGCTGCGCCACTCCTTCGCCACCCACCTGCTCGAAAACGGGGCCGACCTGCGCGCCATCCAGGAAATGCTCGGCCACGCCGACATCTCCACCACCCAGATTTACACCGCCGTCAAAACCGAATCCCTCGCCACCCAGCACGCCCAGTTCCACCCCCGCCGCAAGCAGGTGCGCGAGTGAGCCGGGCCGGGAGGGAGAGCTGGTAGAAGAAGGGAAGCGTGGGGCTCCGCGCCCCCACACCCCGCGGCAGGTCCGGCTGGACCAGCTTTTTAGCTGCACCCCCGGTCCGGCGTCCGGGCTTCGCCCAAACGCCGGACCGACATTGAAGCCATCACTGACACGGGCCCGCCAATGGTGGTTTGGGGCTTGTAGGTTGCCGTTCTCACGAAGGAACGAAGTCCCGTCTCAAAAGTTTTTTAGAGAGAGCGCGAGAGGGTGTTTTTTTCAAAAAACACCCTCTCACATAATCCTCAAAGCTACTTAGGGTCGGTATAAAATCACTCCACCCGGCTCAGGTACTCGGGCAGTTTGCCGCCGAAGGCTCCATTGGAGAAGACCACGACGCAGCGCGGGCGGGATGTGTCCTGGAGGGTGGCGGTGGTAAGGGAATCCAGCAGGTCGTCGAAGGAGGTGCAGGCGCGGGTTTGCGTGCCCTGTGCGCTGAGGTCGCGGGCCATGCGGTCGGTGTCGAGCCGGTTGTCCTCGGCGTAGCGGTCGGGACGGTGCACGGGCGCGAGGAAGCACTCGTCGGCCCCGGCGAGGGCCTCGGTAAAGGCGCTCTGGAAATGCGCGGTGCAGGCGGTGTTGCTGCGGGGCTCGAAGCAGGCGGTCAATTGCCAGCCAGGGTAGCGCGCCCGCAGAGAAACCAGGGTCTGGGCGATAGCGGTCGGGTGGTGCCCGAAGTCCTCCAGCACGGTCAGGCCGGGACGGGCCAGCCGGACCTCCTGACGACGCTTGACGCCGAGGAAGTCTCTCAGTGGGGAAAGGTCGAGCGAGGCGGGTTTGAGCGGATCGAGGATCAGCCCGGCGGCGAGCGCGGCCATAGCGGCGTTGCGGGCGTTGAAGAGACCGGGCAGGCTCCAGGCGACGGGGGTGGTTTCACCGCCGGGCCAGCGCAGGGTGAAGCGCGAGCCTTCGGCGTCCTCGGAAAAATCCACTATCCGGCAGTCGGCGTTTTCACCCGTGCCGACGGAGAGGCAACGCGTCCACGGCACGGGCATCATGGCGGCGAGCGTCGGCTCGTCGGCGTTGTAGAGGATGGCCCCGCCCTGCGGCACGAGCCGGGTCAGGTGCCGAAAGCTGCGGATAATGTCCTCCAGGTCGCGGAAGATGTCCCCGTGGTCGAACTCCAGGTTGTTCATCACGAGCACGCGCGGCTGGTAGTGGATGAACTTGCTGCGCTTGTCAAAAAAGGCCGAGTCGTACTCGTCGCCCTCGATGACGAAGGGGCCGCCGGCCTCCCCCAGTTCCGCGCCGGTGGGCAGATCGCGGGGCACGCCGCCGATCATCCAGCCGGGTCTGGGCGCGTGCGCCGGGGTGTTCCTGGTCAGCAAGGTGGCGGCCAGCGAAGTGGTGGTGGTCTTGCCGTGTGTACCGGAAACCACGATATTGCGTCGGGCCGAGAGGATTTCCCGGCTGACCAGCTCCGGCAGCGAGACGAAGGGGATTTTGCGCGTTTCCAGCAGCCACTCGACTTCGGGGTTGCCGCGGCTCATGGCGTTGCCAATGACCACGGTGTCTGGGGCCAGGGCCTCCAGCCGTTGCGGGTCGAAGCCCTCCATGACCTCAATCCCGGCCCCGGCCAGCAGGTCGGACATCGGCGGGTAAATGCCAGTATCGGAGCCGCTGACCGCGTGCCCCTGGCGTTTCATCAGGACCGCAACGTTGCCCATCGCGGTTCCGCAGATTCCCATGAAGTAGATTTTCAAAGCGTTTGAAGAATAAAGAGAATTTTACTCACACGGAGGCACAGAGGCACGGAGATAAATATTGAAGCGTCATCCATGAAATACTTTTTAATCCTCCGTGGCTCCGTGCGAGATGAATATAAAAAAGAGTCTTTCCACCGCCCCCGAGTTTTTCCGAGAAACGGCCTAGACAAGGCTTATTCCGATAAGCACGATGGCGGGAAGCAAAAATAACCCTTTTAGCGATTTGTTTGTTATGAAAGTGATGATTATCGGTTCCGGCGGGCGCGAACATACCCTGCTCAAGAGCTGCTTGGCCAGCGATCTGGTGGACGAGGTTTTCGCCGCCCCCGGCAACGGCGGGATGCAGGCCGAAGCCCGTTGCGTGCCCCTGAACGTCGAGGACATCCCCGCCACCGTCAAGCTGGCGCAGGCCGAAGGGGTTGACTTCGTCATCGTCGGGCCGGAAGTGCCGCTCAGCCTCGGCGTCGTCGATGCCCTGGAGGCCGTCGGCATCCCCGCCTACGGCCCGAACAAGGCCGCTGCCCGCCTGGAGGCCAGCAAGACCTTCACCAAGGACTTTCTCCTGCGCCACCACATCCCCACCGCCATGGGCAAGCGCATCACCGACCTCAACGAGGCGCTGGCGTATTTAAAAACCCAGTCCTACCCCGTCGTCATCAAGGCCGACGGCCTGGCCGCGGGCAAGGGCGTGATCATCGCGCAGAGCTTCGAGGACGCCGAGCGCACCGCCCACGACATGCTCGTGCGCAACACCTTCGGCGTGAGCGGCCACGAGATCCTGATCGAGGAGTTCATGGACGGCGAGGAGGCCTCCATCATGCTCATGGTCAGCGGACGCGACTACGTCATGCTGCCCCCCAGCCAGGACCACAAGCGCATCGGCGAGGGCGACACCGGGCCCAACACCGGCGGCATGGGCGCTTACGCCCCGGCGGCGGTCGTCACCCCCGACATCAACGAAAAGGTGGTCAAGGAAATCATCGAGCCGACGCTCGCGGGGCTGGAGGCCGATGGCATCACTTTCCGGGGTACGCTCTACATCGGCATCATGATCGAAAAAGGCCAGCCCAAGGTGGTCGAGTTCAACGTCCGCTTTGGCGACCCCGAAACGCAGGTGCTCCTACCCCTGCTCAAGGACGACCCGGTCAAGATCATGCTCGACTGCGCCAAGGGCACGCTCAAGCCCGCCGAGGTCAAGATCAGCGACGACTACGCCCTGGTCGTGGTCATGGCCGCCGCCGGTTATCCGGGCGGCTACGAAAAGGGCAAGCCCATCTCCTTCCCCGCCGAAGTCGAACCGGGCACGGCCATCATCCACGCCGGGACCAAACAGCTTGAAGACGGCACCATCGTCACCAGCGGGGGCCGCGTGCTCGGGATCACCGGCACCGGAAAAACCCTCCGCGAAGCCGCCCAACGCACCTACGCCCTCTGCGATCAGGTCCACTTTGACGGTGCGCAACTGCGCCGCGACATCGGCTATCGCCAACTCGCCCGCGAATGAACCTTCTGTTGACAGCTCTGGGCGCGCTGGCGCTTCCCCTGACGGGGGCGGTTGCCGCCCCCGCGGCGGAAGGCGACGCCTCGGCGTCCGGGACGCCCCCGGCTGTCACCGCTGCGGCCGCCACCGAGGCCGCAGACAATTCTGCCAGCGGTGCGGCGGAGGGGTTGCCTTCCGCCGAGTCGCTCATGGCCGAAGAACTGGCGGCCCACTCCCAACAGGAACTGGTCTGGCGCGGGCTGGCCGCGCTTTACCCGGAAAAAGTCCTGACCGTCCCGCCGCCGGAACTTCCCGGCCACTCCCCCGCCCCGCCCCTCAAGGCCGACCTGCCGCGCGGCGTCACCTACCTGCGCATTTACGACCCCTCGCTCGGGCTTGCCATGTTGGACACCGTCAAGGACCCGCAAAAGCTCATCCTCGACCTGCGCTTCTGCTCCACGCCTGCGCCGAAGAAATTCCTCAACCGCCTGAACAAGCTCGGAGAGGAGCGCCCCGTCATCGTGCTGGTCAACCGACGTACCGCCGGGGAGATCGAAATCCAGTTGGCCGACCTCCAGGCGAAGAAAAAAATCCTCACCGTGGGCACCCCCACCGCCGGACAGACCGGCACCTATATTCCCGTGCCGGGAATGATGCACTTTTACGTATTGGAGAGCGAAATCCTCACCGCCGACGGGCAATCCCTGCTCGGCAAGGGCCTGACGCCCTCCGTCGCCGTCGAGGCCGACCCGCAGGCCGATTACCTGGCCTACCACCTGGTCGAGCGCGGCACCGCCGTCGAGTCGGTCCTGCAAATGCAGTTCGCCCCCCGCAACGGCACCAGTGCCGAAAGCCCCGAGAAAGACCAGGCAGCGACCATCGACGCCGTCCTGCAACGCGGAATGGATGTGATTGTCGCTTTACAAGTGATGGGTCTGCTGCCACCTTCCTGATCACGCATGTCCGACCGTAACCACGTCACCGTCGTCTGCACAGCGAATATCTGCCGCAGCCCCATGGGAGAAAAGCTCCTCGCCCACGCGCTTCAGGCAGAGGGTCAGCCCCTGTCGTCCATCACGGTCCAGTCCGCGGGCGTGTCGGCCTTTTGCGGCGAACCCGCCTCGGCCAACGCCGTGCGCGCCGTGAAAAAAGTCGGTCTCGATCTCTCCGGGCACCGCAGCCAGGGCATGACGCAGGCCATTGTCGATCAGTCGCTGGCCATTTTCTGCATGACCCAGACGCACCGGGCGATGATCGAAATGCAGTTTGCGCAAACCACACCCCACGTTTATCTTTTCCGGGAGCTGATGGGCGGCGGAGCCGACGTGGAAATCCCCGACCCCTTCGGCAGCAGCCTCCCCGCCTATGAGGCGGCCCGCGACAGCATGGTCGAGGCCGTCCCGTCTATCGTGGCCTTTCTCAAAGCGCATTACGACGATTTGAAAAACCCGACCCCTGCCTGAACATGAAAATCTCTCTCGGTTCCGACCACGGCGGCGTTGACCTGAAAAACGCCGTCCTCCAAGTGCTTAAGGATATGGGCCATGAGGCCATCGACCGCGGCACCTACGACCACCAGCGGGTGGACTACCCGGACTACGGCAAGGCCGTGGCCGAGGATGTCGCCAAGGGCGAGGCCGACTTCGGGGTACTCGTGTGCACGACCGGGATCGGCATCTCCATCAGCGCGAACAAGGTCCGGGGCATCCGCGCCGCCGTCGTCTCCAACGAGGACGGGGCCGAGTTCTCCCGCCGCCACAACAACGCCAACATTATCTGCTTCGGCCAGAAATACCAGACTGCCTACGAGGCGGCCAAATTTACCCGGATTTTCCTCGAAACCCCCTACGACGGCGGTCGCCACCAGATCCGTCTCGACAAGATTTCCGCCATCGAGCTGGAAAACGAGCGGTAGGCCGGACGTTCTGACGAGCCTGCGGCCCGCCAGAACAAGTTTGAGAGTTTGAAGGTTTGAGAGTTTGAGAGTTGAAGTAGGAGGGGGCGGTATGGCGATAAAGTGCCCGTCAGGCAGTGACGATCCACGAACCGCCTGAACTCTCAAACCTTCAAACCTTCAAACTCTCAAACTTCCTTGCGCAAACCGGGCGGTTTGCGCAAGTCGGCTTGACTCCGGGCCGTATTGACGGCATTTAGAACAGCTTTTCACATCATGCCTACCGAAGCCAAGTTCTCGACCCTCAATCCCGCGCCTCTGGCCGAGTTTGATCCGGAAATCTACAACGCCATCAGCCAGGAGTGCCACCGTCAGCAGACGCACATCGAGCTGATCGCCTCGGAAAACTTCACGCTGCCCTCGGTCATGGAAGCCGCTGGCAGCGTGTTGACCAACAAGTACGCCGAGGGTTATCCGGGCAAGCGCTACTACGGCGGTTGCACCCATGTGGATACCGTCGAACAGCTCGCCATCGACCGCGCCAAGGCCCTCTTCGGTGCCGACCACGCCAATGTCCAGCCCCACGCTGGTAGCCAGGCCAACATCGCCGTCTATACCGCCATGCTCAAGCACGGCGACAAGATCCTGACCATGCGCCTTTCCGACGGCGGCCACCTCACCCACGGCAGCCCGGTCAACTTCTCCGGCATCAACTACGAGGTCGTCCACTACGGCGTCAGCCCGGAAACCGGCCAGATCGACTACGATGAGCTGGCTGAAATGGCCGTCCGCGAAAAGCCGAAGATGATCACAGTCGGTGCCTCGGCCTACCCGCGCACCATCGACTTTGCCAAAATGGGCGAAATCGCCCGTTCCGTCGGGGCCCTGCTCATGGCCGACATCGCCCACATCGCGGGCCTCGTCGCCGCCGGTGAGCACCCCAACCCGGTCCCGCACGCCGACTTCGTCACCACCACCACGCACAAGACCCTGCGCGGCCCGCGCGGCGGCCTCATCATGTGCAAGGAAGAGCACGCCAAGGCCATCGACATGGCCGTGTTCCCAATGAACCAGGGCGGCCCGCTCATGCACATCATCGCGGCCAAGGCCGTCTGCTTCAAGGACGCCGCCACCGAGGAGTTCAAGAAGTACCAGCACCAGATCGTACTCAACGCCCGCGCTTTGGCCAAGGGCTTGATCGAGAAGGGCTTCGAGCTTTGCAGCGGCGGCACCGACAACCACCTGATGGTGCTCGACTTCCGCAACAGCCACCCCGAGCTGTCCGGCCTCAAAGCCCAGCGCGCCCTCGACTTGGCCAATATCACGACCAGCCGCAGTTCGGTCCCCGGCGACACACGCAAGCCCTACTACACCTCGGGCCTGCGTCTGGGCACGCCCGCCGTCACCACTCGCGGCATGACCGAGGCCGAGATGCCCGTCATCGCCGAAGCCATCGCCGATGTGCTCAACAATGTGGAGGACGAGGCTAAAATCACCGCCACCCGTGAGAAGCTCCTCGCCCTGGCCGCCCGCTTCCCCCTTCCCTACAAGGATTGAGGAAAATATTAACTCCAACCCTTTCATAAGAAAGAATTGACCCAAACGGCGCTCTGAGGTGATATAGTAGATTCATAGAAGTCTCACTCTCCCTCGCTTCGCGTTCTGCGGGCGGCGCTTTTAACCCAAAAACTCTCCCGAAACATCATGACATATAAAAATCATACCCTGCCCCGTAAGGGCTTCACCCTCATCGAGTTGCTGACCGTTATCGCGATTATCGGTATTCTGGCAGCTATCATCATCCCGACCGTCGGTAGCGTGCAGCGTCGTGCTGCCCAGACCAAGTCGTCCAGCAACATGCGCCAGATCGCCATGGGCTACAGCAATTTCTCCAACGCCGGCAGCCGTACCAAGACCATCACCGACGCTGCCTGGACTGCTGGTGGCCGTACCGCCTCCAGCGTCAAGGAATGGGCGCAGGTTCTGGCCAACAACGTCGAGCTGACGGACGCCTCCCTGTGGTTCATCGACTCGGACGAAGGCTTCTCCAATGCCACGACCACCATTCCCCGTTCCATCGGCACCGGCACTGGTTCCGACTTCACGGTCAACACCGACTGGCAGGCGCTTGACGAAGATGCCATCGGTTACGTCGTGGTGGTCAACATGAGCGCCAACGCCCCGACCTCCACCACCCCGCTGCTCTGGACCAAGGGTCTCGACACCGCCGGCGAATGGCAGCCCGCATCCCCTTGGCAGGGCACCGGTGGTCACATCGCCTTCATGGACGGCCACGTCGAATGGTTCGACAACTTGACCGACGACGAAAACAAGCTGACTCCCGGCTCCAACTCCAGCGCCGGAGATTCGACTTCCAATATCCAGGAAGCCATCCGGACCACCACCACCACAGCCATCCTGCCTGCTGATGGCGGCGTGACCGGCAGCTAATCGGCCAAAAACAAGATTTCCTTCAAGAGGCCCGGCGTTTTGCCGGGCCTCTTTTTTTTTCGCGGCATTGACGAATCCGTTTAAATACGGGAAACTCTGCGGATCGTTATTCCTAATACAGATGTCAGCCAGCACTTATATTATCGGCCACAAGAACCCCGACGCGGACGCGATCTGCTCCGCTATCGCCTATGCGGCCTTTAAGGAAGCGACCGGTGAAAGCGGTTATGTCGCCGCCCGCTGCGGCAACAGCAACGCCCGCATCGACTCGATCCTGTCGAAGTTCAACGTCCCCCTGCCCATGTACGTCGGGGACGTTATCCCGCGCGTGGAGGACATCATGCGCCGCGACATCCGCAAGACCCATGTGGACGCGACCTGCGCCGAGGCGCTTGACCTGATCGACCGCTACGACATCCGCGCGCTCCCCGTCGTCGATGACAACGAGCATGTCGTCGGCGTGGTTTCGATCTTCGACCTGGGCGAGTTTTTCATCCCCAAGCCGGCCGAGCCGCGCAAGATGCGCCACGTCCACACCAGCATCGACAACATCGTCAAGGCGCTCCAGGCCGACGTCATCAACATGGTCGAACCCGAGCGCGTGGAGGACCTCTTTGTCCGGATCGCGGCCATGGACCTGCGCTCCTTTGGCAAGTTCACCAAGACCGAGGACATCTGCCCCGAGCAGAGCATCATCATCGTGGGCGACCGCTACGACATCCAGCAGCGCTCGATCCAGAGCGGCGTGCGCCTGCTCGTCGTCACCGGCGGACTGGAGATCGACGACGATGTCGTGCAGATGGCGAAGGAGAAAAACATCGGCCTCATCGTCAGCCGCTTCGACTCGGCCACGACCTCGTGGATCATCCGCACCGCGACCGAGCTGGGGCCGCTCGTTGACAGCAAGAACATCACCACTTTCGACCGCGAGGAAAAGCTCAGCGTGGTCCGCCGCCGCATCGCCCAGAACAACTCCCCCATCTACTGCGTGGTGGACGACTCGGGCCGTCTGGAAGGCGTTTTCACCAAGACCGATCTGCTCAAGCCCGTCAACACCCGGCTCGTGCTGGTGGACCACAACGAGCTGGGCCAGGCCGTCAACGGCGCGGGCGAGGTCAACATCGTCGAGATCGTGGACCACCACCGCCTCGGCAATCCGCCCACCGCGCAGCCGATCCTGTTCCGCAACGAGATCATCGGCTCGACCTGCAGCATCATCGCCGAGCTTTACCGCAGTCGCGGGATCGACCCCACCCCGCAGATCGCCGGGGTGCTCATGGGCGGGATCATTTCCGACACGCTCAACCTCCAGAGCCCGACCACGACCGAGCGCGACGCAAACCTCCTGCCCTGGCTCTCGAAGATCGCCGGGGTCGAGACCGACGCGCTGGCCACGCTGATTTTCACCGCCGGGTCCATCGTGGTCAGTGAATCGCCGGAAAAGGTCATCACCTCCGACTGCAAGCAGTACGAGCAGGGTGAGATCCGCTACTCCGTCTCGCAGGTCGAGGAGCTGGGCTTTAACAATTTCTGGAAAAAGTCCGCCGACATCCAGCAGGCGCTTTCCGACTACCAGACGCAGGAGGGGCTTTCCTTCTCGTGCCTGCTGGTCACGGACATCAACACCCAGAACTCGCTCCTGCTGGTCGAGGGCGACGAAGCCTGCATCGAGCAGATATCCTTCTCACCCGTGGGCAGCTCGCATCACATCTTCGAACTGCCGGGCATCGTCAGCCGCAAGAAACAGGTCATCCCCTACTTCTCGAACCTGCTCAGCGGCATGGGCGTCGCCGCCGGTGGTTGAGGGTTCGCGCTGACGGACGGTTTTTTGTTTCTTTTTAACCGCAAAGACGCGGAGGCGCAAAGCGCTGTCGCTGTTTCTCCGCGCCACCTGCGTTGGGCTGAGCGTGCTTGAAATAACACGCCATCTTTGCCGGTCTCGTTTAGGAAATAAAATAACCAGCAGCGGTGGCCTTGGGCAAACGCCTCCTGCAATGACATACAGCGATCGACAAACTGCCGTCATCCAGCGACAGCGCTTTGCGCCTCCGCGTCTTTGCGGTTAAAAAAGAAACAGATTCCCCCGCAGCGTCTCGCGCACCTTCTCCCAGAGAAAAACTGCCGCGCACTTGAAAAGGAAGGCTAACGGCGCGAGGTTCTTTCCACTCGCTCCCGCAGGCCGTGGGCGTATATATTTCCCTTATGGAACTCGACCGCAAGATTCTCGACCATCTTTCCCGCGAGGACTACGTCCCGCTAAATCAGCAGGATCTGGTAAAAGCGCTCGATCTGAGCAAACGCGAAAACAAGCAGTTCCGCCGCACCCTGCACAAGCTGCTTGATCAGGGCCTCATCGCCAAGGTCAAGGGCGACCGCTTCGTCCAGCCCAAGGACGCCGACCTGGTCAGCGGGACGATCAAGTTCCGCCAGAGCGGACGAGCCCTCCTCCTGCCTGATCCACAACCGGGCAAGCCGCCCCGCGAGCCGCTCACTATTCTGGCCGAAGACACCGGCGTGGCCCTGCATGAGGACAAGGTGCTCGTCCGCCTCAGCGACGAGAACAAGCGCCGCCGCAGCCGTGATCGCCGCAACCGCCCCCGCGAGGGCGAGACACTGGCCCGCGTCATTCGCGTGCTCCAGCGCGCCCACCCGACGCTCACTGGCACGCTCAAGCAGTCCCGCATGTACCACCACGTCGTGCCGGACGATCCGCGCATCATTCACGACATCCTCGTCCCTCCGCCTGAAAAGGCCGAGGTCTTCCCCAAGCCCAAGGAGGGCGACAAGGTCGTCGTGCGCCTGCTGGAGTGGAAGATGCGCCACCTCAATCCCGAGGGCGTCATCACCGAAGTCCTCGGTCGCACCCACGAGCCCGCCGCCGAGTTCAAGGCCATCCTCCACAAGTACAAGCTGGAGACAACTTTCCCCGACGCCGTGCTCAACGAAGTGGCCGACGTCCCCGATACCGTCCGCAAAAAGGACATCAAGGGCCGGCTCGATTGCCGCAAAAAATTCACCCTCACCATCGACCCGGACGACGCCAAGGACTTCGACGACGCGCTCTCGCTGGAGGATACCGGCAAGGGCGGCTGCCGCATCGGCGTGCACATCGCAGACGTCGCCTCCTACGTGCGTCCCGGCTCCGCGCTGGACAAGGAGGGCAAGCGCCGCGGCAACTCGACCTACCTCGTCGGCTGTGTCATCCCGATGCTCCCGCAGGCGCTCTCCAACGGCATCTGCTCACTGGTCGAGGATCAGGACCGGCTGACCAAAACCGTCTTCCTCGACTTCGACCGCAACGGCAAGCACACCGGCACCACCTTTGCCAACACCGTCATCCGCAGCGCCAAGCGCCTGACCTACCGGCAGGCCTACGCCTTTCTCAAAAAAGACGACATCGACGAGATCCGCGGCACCCCGCTGCCGCCCGCGCACCAGACCGGCTCCACCGGCCGGGCTCTGACCGAGCTGGACGACGCCGAGATGCGCAAGATCCAGCAAACCATCCGGCGCTTCTGGGACATCGCCTCCAGGATGCGCAACGCCCGCATGACCAAGGGCAGCCTCGACCTCGACATGCCGGAGGTGAAAATCTTCGTCGATGAAAACGGCTACGCCGACCGCATCGAGAGCATTGAAAATGACGAGAGTCACCAGCTCATCGAGGAGTTTATGCTCGCGGCCAACGAGGCCGTGGCCAAGGCGTTTTTCGAGGCAGGGATCCCGTTTATCTCGCGCGTCCACGACGAGCCCGACCCCGACAAGCTCTACGAACTGCGCGAGCACATGATGACGGTCGGCATCGCTGTGGGCGACCTCACCAACCGCGCCGAGGTCACACGCCTGCTCAAGAAAATCAATGAGCACTCGCAGAGCTATCCGCTAAAAATCCAGTTCCTGCGCAGCCTCAAGCAGGCCTGCTACCGCGCCCAGACCGACGGACACTACGGGCTCTACAAGACCTTTTACGGGCACTTCACCTCGCCCATCCGCCGCTACTCCGACCTCGTGCAGCACCGGACCTTTGACTACTACCTGGCCAAGCACGGACTCGATACAGCTCCGGCCCGCGTCGCGCTCAAGTACACCAAGGCAGACCTGGACGGGCTCTCCGAGCACCTCACCCTGACCGAGCAGAACTCGACCGAGGCCGAGCGCGAATCGGTCAAGATCAAGTTGCTGGAGTTCTTCGAGCGCGAGGTCGAAAAGAAGGACAAGACCGTCTTCGAGGCCATCGTGACCGATGTCAAAAACCACGGCATGTTCATCGAACTGACCGAGTCGCTCGCCTTCGGCATGGTGCACATATCCACCCTGCGTGACGACCTCTACACGCTCACCGACGACGGCTCCGCCCTCCAGGGCCGCCGACGCCGCAAGAAGTATTCGGTCGGCCAATACATTAAGGTAGCCGTCGAGCGCGTGGACCGTTTCAAACGGCAGATCGACTTCCACCTCGTCGAGGAGGACCCGAAGCTCGGCTTCGAGCCCGCGCAGAAAGTCGCGCCTCCCTCCAAAAGCAAGCCCAAGGAGAACAAGCCCAAGGAAAAGCAGAAGGACAAAAAGCAACGCCGCAACAAACGTAACCGATGAAACACTACGACTACCAGAAGCACCTGCACCGTCTTTGGGAAAAAGCGGTCAAGCAATACGAATCCGGCCAGCGCGGCTCGGGCACCTATTTCGAGACCGAGGAGGAGATGTGGCTGCGCGCCAACGGCATCACCCCGCAGGAGATTTACGACTTCGCCGAGGACTACGTCAGCTCGGGCGAGCCAGACTTCCCCACCTTTGCCATGATATGCGACGTGCGCCGGAACTACTTTCTGGAAAAACTCCACGGCCAGCAAAGCGACAACAAAGTCCGCATGGATTCCTACACCCCCAAGGACGCGGAAGTCGAGGGCATCCGCTGGCTCCCCCGCATCATCGAAAAGGCCAAAGCCAAACTCCACGGCGAGCTCGACGACGACACCATGTACTGCTGCGGAGGTGACCGCGCCTTTCTCAAGGAGCACGACATCCATCCGGCGGAATTCCTGCGCGTCGTCGCTGAACACGAGCACGACGACCGCGCTATCATCAACTGGGTCAAACAGCGTAGCGCCAAAGCCAGAGCGGACGCCCAGGGATAGAGAGCATGTTCGTTTAACAGGAAGGCCGGAAAGAACGAGAAGGAAGACCGGAGGCGCATATCCCGGCACTTCCTGACCTTCCCGGTAAAAAAACAGCCGATCCGGAAATCGTCCCGATCCTATCATAGCCACCAACGGGCACGCTCAGCGCCCCGCCCGCATCGACTCGAAAACCGCCAGGTACTGGTGGGCGACAGCCTCTGCTGTGTGCCGGGAGAGATGCTCGGGCGCGTTGGCCAGCAGGGCCTGGCGGCGGGCGGCGTTGCCAAGCAAGTCGCATAACTGCTGGCGCAGCGGCCCGGCATTGTTGTTGGGGAAAGTGACCCCGCACGGCCCGACAGCATCCGGCAGCCCACCCCCGGCGGAGACCACCGGAACGCAGCCGCAGGCCAGCCCTTCCAGCGCGACGATCCCGAAGGGCTCATTCCAGCGCGAGGGTACGGCGAGGAGCTTGTGCCGGTTAAGTAGAGTGACCAGTTCAGGGCCGGACTTCGCGCCGGTAAAAACGATGTCGCGCCCCTTCGCCCGCGCCTCCAGCGCGACACGGTCGGGACCGTCGCCGATGATGGTGCAGGAGACGGGAGCCCCGCCCGGTTGCTCCAGCCCGTCGAGCGCGTCAATAAGCAGGTCCGCCCCCTTGTCCGAAACCAGACGCCCGAGAAACACCACGTCACGGTCCTTCGGCACGGAGGTGTCGCGGCGGAAAAGCTCGTCGCGGTACGGGTTGCCGATGATGACCGGCTCGCCCGGCAGGGCCTCGGCAATGGCGCGACTGATGGCCACATTGCGCACGCGGGACGAGGCCAGCTTTTTCAAAACATCCTGCCAGCCCGTGCGCCCGTCGGGCCGCATGAGCCAGGTCTGGTGGGTGATGACAGTCGGCGTGCCCTTGAGCAACGCCGGGCCGAGAGTTTTCAGGCTGATATTGTTTTGCCAGAAAATCTCGCACCACCCCAGCAGCGAACGCAGTTCGCCCCCGCCGGGCTGGCGGTGGATGGCATACGGGGCCGCGTCGGGTTGGCCGGAAGGGGTTTGCGTGACCACCTGCACCTCGTGCCCGAGCTTCACAAACGCCTCCGCCAGCATGGCGGAAACCGATTCGATCCCGCCCACGCTGGGGTGAAAAACATGGGAGCCGACGAGGATTCGCATTGCGGTTAAATTGCCTCATGCGCCAGACTGGGAGTCAACGCCGCAATTGACCGCGCGCGTATTTCCAACCCGAGTTGTACGGGCAACGAACTATCCACCCGGCAGCAACCTCCAACCCCTGTTCTCCCCTATGGCCCTCGCAACTGTCAATCCCGCCACCGGCGAACTTTTACGCGAATACCCCGAAATGGAGTTGCCCGAAATCCTCTCCATCCTCGACAAGGCGCAGGAGGACTTTGAGCAGTGGCGGGAGCGCCCGGTCGCCCGCCGGGCCGGGATGTTCGCCCGCGTGGCCGAGATCCTGCGCGTGGAGAAGGAAGCCTTCGCCGCCATCATGACAAAGGAGATGGGCAAGCCCGTCGCCGAGGCCGTCTCGGAGGTGGAGAAATGCGCTTGGGTCTGCGAGTACTACGCCAAACATGGAGCGGATTTCCTCGCCGACCAGCCCATCGAGACCGAGGCGACGGAGAGCTTCGTCACCTTCCAGCCGCTGGGAATCATCCTCGCCGTGATGCCGTGGAATTTCCCGTTCTGGCAGGTCTTCCGCGCCGCCGTGCCCGCCCTCATCGCGGGCAACGTCGTCGTCCTCAAGCACGCCTCCAACGTCCCCGAGTGCGCCCTGACCATCGAGGCGATTTTCCACCGCGCCGGGTTCCCGCTCAACATTTTCCGCACGCTGATGCTGACCTCGACCCATGCCGCCGTGGCCGTGGCTCATCCCTTCGTGCACGGCGTCACCCTGACCGGCAGCGAGGAGGCGGGCCGCAAGATCGCCGCCCAGGCCGGCACCCAGCTCAAAAAGACCGTGCTCGAACTCGGCGGCTCCGACGCCTACCTCGTGCTGGCCGACGCCGACATCGATCACGCCGCCCAGTGCTGCGTCGCCTCGCGCATGATTAACGGCGGCCAAAGCTGCATCGCGGCCAAGCGCTTCATCGTGGTCGAGGGCGTGCGCGAGGAATTTGAAAAAGCCGTCGTCGCCGCCATGCGCGGGTACGCGATGGGCGACCCCGCGAGCAAGGACACCCGGCTCGGCCCGATGGCCCGCGAGGACTTGCGCGACGAGCTTCACGGGCAGGTTAGCCGTTGCCTGGCCGAGGGGGCGCGGCTCCTGCTCGGGGGCGAGATCCCGCAAAAAACGGGCGCCTGGTACCCGGCCACCGTGCTGACCGACGTGAAGCCCGGCATGCCCGCCTACTCCGACGAGTTGTTCGGGCCGGTCGCGGCCATTATCCCGGTCAGGGACGAGGCCGAGGCCATCAAGGTCGCCAACGACACGCGCTTCGGCCTGGGCGGGGCGGTCTTTACGCACAACGTGGAAAGAGCCCGCAAGCTCGCCCGCGAGGAACTCCAGAGCGGCACAGTCGCGGTCAACGACTTCGTGCGCAGCGACCCGCGCCTGCCCTTCGGCGGCATCCGCATGAGCGGCTACGGCCGCGAACTGGCGGACTTCGGCATCCGCGAGTTTGTAAATATCAAGACTGTGGTTATCAAGTAAGGCTTAACCGGGAACCCATCATGGACGAAAACTTCCAGCAGCACTACTCCGAGGACGGCCTCTGGGACAAGCTCCGCAAGTACGCCCGCCAGATCGGGCGCGAGGTGCTTGAGAAAGCGCTCGTGCTCTACTACACCGGTATCGACGAAAAAACGCCCAAGTGGGCCAAGACCGTCTTGTTTACCGCGCTCGGATACCTTATCCTTCCTCTCGATACGATTCCCGACATCACGCCCGGCGTGGGCTTCGCCGACGACGCGGCGGCACTCCTGGCCGCAGCGGCCAGCGTTGCCAGTTGCATTTCCGAAAAACACCGCACCCTGGCCAAAGAAAAACTTAAAACCTGGTTCAAACACTCCGACTAAACTCTTCCGTTTTCCGACATGGCAGATCCGACTCCGCGCAAACGCACGACCCGCACCACCGCCACCCGCCCGGCCAAAGCCAAGAAGGGCAAGTACCCCTACTTCAACCGCGAACTGAGCTGGCTCGCCTTCAACCGGCGGGTGCTCGACCTGGCCGCCTCCCCCACCCAGCCCTTGCTGGAGCGGTTAAAGTTCCTCTCCATCGTCAGCTCGAACCTGGACGAGTTTTTCGAGATCCGCGTGGCCGGGCTCGTCCAGCAGGTCGATAGCGGCGTGATCGAAGTCGGGCTCGACGGCCTCGGCCCCAAGGAGCAGCTCCGGCGCATTCACAGCATCACGGGCAGCCTCGTCTCCGACCAGTACGCCTGCTGGCACAACCAGCTCGTGCCCGAGATGAAAAAGGAGGGCATTGTATTCAAAACCCGTGACGAGCTGACCGTGGGCGAAAAGCGCTGGCTGCGCAAATACTTCGAGCAGGAGGTGTACCCGGTGCTCACACCGATGGCCATCGACCCGGCCCACCCCTTCCCGCAACTGGTCAACAAGTCGCTCAACCTGCTCGTCAGCCTGAAGGAGCCCAACGCCCGCCGCCAGCCGGCCAAGATGGCCATCATCCCGGTGCCGCGCATCCTGCCGCGCGTGGTCCGGATCGACCCGGCGGAAAAGGGACCGCAGACCTACATTTTCCTCAGCGATGTTATCAAGCTCTACTACGACCAGCTCTTTCCCGGCTTCAAGGTGCAGGGCGCGTGGGCCTTTCGCATCACCCGCAACAGCGATCTCTACATCGATGAAGAAGAAGTCGAGAACCTGCTCAAACAAATCGAGGAGGAACTGCACAAGCTGCGCAAGGGAGACCCCGTGCGCCTGGAGATCGAGCACGAGGTGGACGACGACATGCTCCACCACCTGACCAAGGCCATCGACCTGCCCTCGGAGTTCGTGGTCCGGATCGACGGACCGATCAACCTGCTGCGCCTGATGAGCGTTTACGGCATGATCGAGCGCCCCGACCTCAAGGACGCCCCCTTCCAGCCGAACACGCCTGCCGAACTGGCCGTGCCCGCCAAGCTTTTCCAAAACATCCGGCAGGAGGACTTCCTGCTGCACCACCCCTACGACTCGTTCAACCCGGTGGTGGACTTCCTGCGCGAGGCCGGGCGCGACCCGCAGGTTTTCGCCATCAAGCAGACCCTCTACCGTACCAGTGGCGACTCGCCCATCATCGAGGCGCTCAAGCAAGCCTCCGAAAACGGCAAACAGGTCACCGCGCTGGTCGAGCTAAAGGCGCGCTTCGACGAGGCCAACAACATCCAGTGGGCCCGCGAACTGGAGGAGGTCGGCGTACACGTCGTCTATGGGCTGGTCGGCCTGAAAACCCACTGCAAGTGCTGCCTGGTCGTGCGCCGCGAGGCCGACGGCCTGCGCCGCTACGTCCACCTGGGCACCGGCAATTACAACCCCAAAACCGCCCGTCTCTACACGGACCTGAGCCTGTTCACCGCGCGCGAGGAGATCACCTCCGAGGTGGCCGACCTCTTTAACACGCTGACCGGTTTCTCCCGCTCCCCGCATTTCAAGAACCTGATGGTCGCCCCCTTTAACCTGCACTCGCGCATGCAGGCCCTGATCAAGCGCGAGGCCCGCAACGCCAAGGCCGGCAAGCCCGCCCGCATCGTCGCCAAGACCAACAGCCTGATCGAAAAGGAAACCATCGACAACCTGTATGCCGCCTCCCAGGCCGGGGTAAAAATAGAGCTGATCGTGCGCGGCATCTGCGGCCTCGTTCCCGGTGTCAAGGGCCTGAGCGACAACATCACCGTGCGCAGCATCCTCGGCCGTTACCTGGAGCACAGCCGCATCTACTACTTCGAGAACGCCGGGGGCTCGCCCGAGGTTTACCTCGGCAGCGCCGACTGGATGCCCCGCAATTTCTTCCGCCGCATCGAGTGCGTCTTCCCCGTGGCCGACCCCGAACTCAAACAGGAGATCACGGACAAAATCCTGCCCGCCTTCCTCAAGGACACCACCGCCACTTTCCTCCAGCCCAACGGCGCCTACCGCCCGTCCCCCTCCGCCAAGACCGAGCCGGTCTTTTCCGCACAGAGCATTTTCATGCAGGAGGCCGACGACCAGCGCCACCGCAATGAAACCATCCTCCGCGAGAACGACCAGAACCAACTCGACTAGGTGCGTCGCCGCACACGACAATAAGGGGGCTTGCGCCCCCTACGGAGGTGTCGTGACCGCACTGGACATTGAAGGAGCCCAAGCTGGACCAGCTAATCGCCCCACCGGAGCCAGAAAGGCTCCTACCCCGGGGAGGTTTATTGGACACTCTTGCCTTTGGGCAGCTTGAAGAAGAATCCAAGGATGCCGGCGTTGAGGCTCGCATCGCGCACGCGGGTGGTTGAGATGACCTCGCCTTCGTAGGAGTTCTCGATCAGAAAGGGAATCGAAAATCCGTCCACCGTACGGTAATCCTCAAAACGCGTCACCAGCGGAGGCAACCCTTCGCTGGGGCGGAAATCACGTCTCACTTCAAGCGCGGAAACTGAATCCAGATAAATATCCATCAGTTCCTCGCCACGGGTGCTCGTCAGACGGATATGGTAAAGCGGGCGCGAATGTCCGGGCAATTCCACCTTTCCTTTGTAATCCGCCGAGAAACCTCTGGAGGAAGCGCTCAGCAGCGGTCCCTCGAACCAGGCCTCCTGCCGCAGCATTTGCGCCATGAAACCGGTGGCTTTCTCCGCCGGGCGATCAGCTTCGTCCGGCGACCAGAAATAGCCGTCCGAGCCGTCGAAAATGACGACGAAGTTTCGCTCCTTGTAGGCGATTTCGTAGCGCAGCAGGTTGGGAGATTTCTTGAACAGCGTAAAGCTGTAGCTCGTTCCCTGCTGGTCGGTGTCTCCCTGTAACCGCAGGGAATCCGCGCCATAGAGCTTTGTGACGTCGGCCTGTGCACGCCGGTGCATGCGCAGGATCGAGTTAAGGTCGGTTTCCTGCGCGCTGGTTAACAGGGGGAAAAACGGCAGCAGCGCAACAACTAGCAAGCTGGGGGTATATCGGGTATGCATGAAACAGGCATCATGTTAACCGCAGATGTCCTCAAGGCCAAGAGCGTTTTCAACTTATACGGTTTAAAATTTAGGCTTCTCTCACCAGCGGCTCCGGCCTAGTTTATGCTGCACATGGCCCACATGCGACACTTCCGCCTTGCTGCGTACATGCCCCTGTTGGCGAGCCTGCTTGTTTTGCTGACATGCGCCGACACGGCTTTCGCGTTCCGTAATCTCTCACGCCAGAGCCTGGACCCGCTCCCGAGCTGGAACAACAACGCCACCAAGGAGCAAATCCTCGCCTTCATCAAAAACGCGGACAATCCGACCAATCCCGGCTTCATCCCCCAGCAGGACCGAATCGCCACGCTCGACCTGGATGGCACCCTGATGGTCGAAAAGCCGCAGTTCGCCCAGCTCGCGCTCGCGCTGGAGAAACTGCGTAAACAGGCCAAGGCCAAGCCCGGCCTCCGGGATAAGGAACCCTGGAAAGCCGCCGTGAACAACGACGAAACCTACATCCGGGAAAACACCACCGAGATCCTCCTCAAAGCCGTCGAGGGCATGAGCCTGGATGAGTACCGGAAGGCCAGCGCCGACTTTCTGAAGAACGAGCACCACCCCCGCTTCGGGGTGCCATATCAGGACACGGTTTACAAGCCGATGATGGAGCTGATCGACACCTTGCGCGAACACGGCTTCATGGTCTATCTGGTCTCAAGCACGCAGAGCGAGTTCATCCGCGCCCTCCAGTCCCAAAAGCTCCGCAACATTTACCCCCACGAAATCATCGGCAGCCGCGTCGCGGTGGAGTTCGAGGCCGAAGGGCCGCAGTTCATCCAGGGGTCGTTTTTCCGTGAGCCCGATAACTGGCTCACCGGCAAGGCCGAGAACATCCGCGAGCATCTCGGCAAGGGGCCTGTCTTTGTCGTCGGCAACTCCATGGCCGACTACGAAATGCTATCCTACGCCGTCCACAGCCCCTTCAAGAGCCTTTGCCTCATCATCAACCACGACGACGAGGCTCGCGAATATGCCTATGCCGACCAGGACATCCTCGCCATGGCCAAGAAGCGCGGCTGGACCGTCGTCAGCATTAAAAACGACTGGAGCACCATCCTCGGCGAATAAGCGATAAAAACACCGGGGCCGCTTTACTCTGTGCGCACAGAGGATTAAGTTTCTCTCTCATGAACACCGTCAATCCCGAACGTACTGCCCACACCGAGCACCCCGTCATGGAGGTTATCAAGGAGCGCTACAGCCCTTATATCTTCAGCGGCGACCCTGTTGAAAAGGACAAGCTCTTGTCCTGTCTGGAGGCCGCCCGCTGGGCCGCTTCGGGATTCAACGAGCAGCCCTGGCGCTACATCGTGGCTGATCGTGGTGACAGCGAAACCTGGAAAAAGGCGCTCTCCTGCCTCGTAGAGGCCAATCAGGCGTGGGCGAAAAACGCCGGAGTGCTCATCCTCGCCTGCGCGAAAAAGACCTTTACCTACAACGGTGCTCCCAACCCGACGTACCATCACGACCTCGGACTGGCCGGGGCGACGTTGACGCTTCAGGCGCAAGCCCTCGGGCTCCATGTACACATGATGGCCGGGATCGACGCCGACGCCATCAGCAAGCGCTACGAGGTACCCGAGGATTACGTCCCCCTCACCGCCATCGCCATCGGCTACGCCGACAAGCCTGAAAACGGAGACCCCGAACTGGCCAAACGGGATCAGGGCGCCCGCGAGCGCAAGCCCTTCAAGGAATGGGTCTTCGGCGTCACCTGGGGCAAGAGTTCAACTCTCATCTAGTGCGTGCCCGCACTGGACAATGAGGGGCTTGCGCCCCTACGCGTCCAGAAAGGCTGCTACCCCAATCGGTAGCTGGTCCAGTCGGTCCCTGCACTTTCGATGCCTACCGTACCGAGCACGCTACACGTCTTTACCGGCGGCAGGCTTTTGACTGCCGCTTTTTTTTTTGAAAATCGCGAGCGTTAGTCTTTTGAAGGTTTTTAAAGATTTACGGTGTCAGCCAAACATGCGAGTCTCGGGTACTATGTCTTGTTTGAAGTCTGGTACCCTTATCCTTCTAACGCTGGCCTCCGCAACGCTTGCTTCGCATGCGGATGTCAAAGTCCCCGCTATTTTCAGCGACCACATGGTCCTCCAGCGGGAACAGGCCAACCCCGTCTGGGGCCTGGCCGATCCGGGTGAAAAAGTCACCGTCACCATCGACACCCAGAGCAAAACCACCACCGCCGACGCCAACGGCAACTGGAAAGTCAAGATCGACCCGCTCGAAGTTGGTGGCCCCTACACCCTCACCGTCAAGGGCAACAATACCCTGACCTTTGACGATGTGCTCGTGGGCGAAGTCTGGATCTGCTCCGGCCAATCCAACATGCAGTGGTCGCTCATGAACACCAACTTCGGCCCGCTGGAAATCGCTTCGGCCAACTATCCGGAGATCCGCCTCATCACCGTCCCGATGAAGGGCACGCAAGAGCCGCAGTTCACCTTTGATGGCCAGTGGCAAGTTTGCTCTCCCCAGACTGTGCCGGAATTTTCCGCCGTCGGCTACCTCTTCGGCCAACGCCTCTACAACACGCTCGGCGTGCCCATCGGGCTGATTGACAACGCCTGGGGAGGCTCTTCCGTTGAAGGGTGGATTCCTCCCGAAAAATTCGACGTGGACGAGTACCACGCCAACTATCTCAAGGACTGGCAAGACCGCATGGCCAACTACACCGATGCCGACTACCAGCAGGAGCTGGACAAATGGCTGGCCGCCGCCGCCCAATGGAAAGCCAATGGCTCCCAGGGCCGCGCTCCCCGCAAGCCCGTCGATCCCCGCACCGACAAGCACCGCCCCGGCAACATCTACTACGGCGAGCTTCTGCCGACCGTCGGCTACGGCATCCGCGGCGTCATCTGGTATCAGGGCGAATCCAACGCCGGACGCGCCTACCGCTATCGCACCTCTTTCCCTCTCATGATCGAAACCTGGCGTGAACTCTGGGACCAGGGCGACTTCCCCTTCTACTGGGTGCAGCTCGCCGATTTCCGGGATGAGACAGACCAACCCGGCGACAGTAACTGGGCTGAGCTGCGCGAAGCCCAGACCATGACCCTCGACCTGCCCAACACCGGCCAGGCCGTCATCATCGATGTGGGCGAAGGCCGCGACATCCACCCGCGCAACAAGCAGGTCGTCGCCAACCGCCTCGCCATGCTCGCCCTGACCAACGATTACGGCTACGATTTCGCCGCCGAGAGCCCGGTCTATGAGTCTATGGAAGTCAAGGAAGACGGCAAGGTCCTGCTGACCTTCGACAATATCGACCAGGGACTCTACACCTTTGACGTGAACGAGCCCATCGGCTTCTCCATCGCCGGGGAGGACCAGCAGTTCGTCTGGGCCAAGGGCAAGCTCGTGGGCAAAAACCAGATTGAAGTCTGGAGCGACGAAGTCTCCGAGCCCGTCGCCGTCCGCTATGGCTGGGCCGACAACCCCGTGGTCAACGTGCAGGACCGCAACGGCCTCCCGCTGACGCCCTTCCGCACCGACGACTGGGTCATCACCACCCAGGATAAGTAGCACCCTCCGCGCACCACGCGCGTGACCTTTTCCAGAGCCGGGCCGCCCAACGCGCCCGGCTCTTTTTTTTGGGGGGGAAGAGATTAACCACAGAGTACACAGAGGGCACAGAGCGCTGGCGCTGTTTCTCAATGCCACATTGCTTGCCTGAGATTTCGTAAAATCTGGATTCTTTCCGTGGAAATGTCTGGAGAATAAAAAACCGAAAACAGTGCTACTGGAGATACGCCTGCGCCGAACGCGCACAGTGATCGCAAGCGTTTTCGTCAAACAGCGTCAGCGCTCTGTGCCCTCTGTGTACTCTGTGGTTAAAATCCCTCTTCCAACGCAGATGTGTTGCCCCCGCTCAGCGGTGGGCATCCATCACGCTAAGAGCGTAGAGGGCGGCAGTTTCGGCTCGTAAAACGTGACGCGCCAACGAAACCGGGCGGTAACCGGCTCCGCGCAACAGGCCGTATTCAGCCGGGGAAAAATCACCTTCCGGGCCGATGGCGATTTCCCACGGGGCAGACGCCGAAGCGCCCTGTAACGCCTCCACCAGCGGCACCGTCCCCTCTTCCAGTGAGGCGACCAGTTTCAGCCCGGCGGGCAGCCTCACGGCCTCGGACAGCGGGAGCGGTTCGAGAATTTCCGGCAGCCGCAGGTTGCCGGACTGCTTGCAGGCCTCAACCGCCACGGCCCGCCAGTGGTCGAGCTTGGACGCCGCCCGCCCGCCGTCGAGCTTGACCTCACAGTGCGCCGTCGCCACGGGCCGGATCTCGGTCACCCCGAGCTGAGTCGCCTGGCGAATGATCTCATCAAAAGCTTTCCCCTTGACTAGAGCGAGCACCAGGATCAGCCTGTGGCCCGGAGACTCAAGCGCTTCCCGTCCATGCACTTCCGCCACGGCGCGACGGTTTTCTACGACAGCAAGACTGGCCTGCCAGGCCTCACCGCGTCCGTCGAAAAGCGTGACCGGGTCTCCCCGGCGCGCCCGCAGCACCCGCACGAGGTGGTGGGCCTCGGTGGCAGGCAGTTCGACCGGGCCTGATTCAGGAGCCCCGTCCGGCAGGTAGACGCGAAATCCGCTCATGTTCACCGTTTTAAGAAGAGCCGCCCGCGAAGTCACGCGAAGAGTGCCTGGGTCCAAGAACAGCTAAGACCGGGGCTCTGCGCTCCGGACCCGCGGTGCGTGGCCGCGCTCGACTTTCGATGCTGCGCTTCGCTGTGCAGGGTAGCGGCCTTTTGGACGTGCAGGGGGCTTGCCCCCCTCATTGCCACCGGGTGTAACCCGGAAAAAAAAGAAACACCGCCCAGCCGGACGGTGCCTCTTTAACCTAAATGCAAACTACAAACTAGACTGAAACTATACGCTGCAACTTCAAATCTTGAGGGGTTGCAATAAGTAAGACGGGGGCCGGGCGGATTTCGTTCAAAAAAAACAAAGTTTTTCGAATAAAAACTTAAGCCACTGATAATCATCAAAATAAACCATTGGAAAGTGCTCCGGCGGCAGAACCGACACTACCTCCACTGAATTTTTTTACGGCGTCATCGACTTCCTGCAGGGTTTCCTCTGCCTGGAGGTAGAGCGCGTCATTGCCCAGGATGCGGCCCAGGGAGTTGCTGGGCGAGTTGAGCTTGATGGTGAAGGCCTCGATGTTGTCAAAGGAGGTGCGGACCTTGGCCCCGAGCTGATCGTCGTACACCATCGCGCCCAGGGCAGAGTTGGTGGACTGGAGTTGCTGGAGAAAGGCGTTGGCCCGGTCGGTGGCCTCGGTGAAGTTCTCGGCCACGGTGAGCAGGCGGTCGTAGGCCTCGTCGTCCTGAATCAGCTTGCCCAGCGCGCCGCGGGAGTTGGCCAGGTCGTCGCTGATCTGCTCCAGGTTGGTCAGCGTCTTGTTCAGGCGCTCGCGATTATCCGAGAGCATGTGATTGAGCGTGACGAAAAGCGAATCCTGCCCGTCCTCGCCCGCGAAGACGCTGAGCGACTCGTGCAACTGGCTGAACGCCTCGTCCATCTGTTCACCGAGTCGGCCGATCTCGGACACGACCTGAGCGAATCCCGGCGTCTCAAAGGTGCGAATGTCATCGCCGGAGGCCAAGAACTGCTCCGAATCCCCGTAGGTGATGCTGATGTAGTTCGTGCCAATGATCCCGGCGGTCTGGATGGTGGCCTCGGAATTGGCCGGGATGGGGAACTTCGCGCGCACGGCGAGCACGGCCACGGCCTTGCCGTCCACCAGGTCCGTCTCCAGCACGCTGCCGATGCGCACGCCCGACATGCGAACCTCGTCGGAGACTTTCAGCTCGCGCAGGTCCTTGAACGTCGCCACCACCCGGTAACCATCGTCGCTGCGGATATTCGGGTCCGTGAGGGTCAGGTACATCAGCGTCAGCAGCGCGACGCCAAAAAGGAAAAACAGCCCCACGCGGATGGATTGCGAGCTTTGGTTCATAATGTCAGTTTATAGGCGGTGGTGAGAGAAACTCAAGGTTGCAGGGCGGATGGCGCTCACAGCGGCACGGGAGAGCCACTAGCGGCCTGTCGGAAACGCGGCTTCTGGCAGTCGATGTTCGGCTGGAGAAACTCGCGCACGATGGGGTTGGTGGAGGCGCACAGGCCCTCGGGGGTGTCGATAGTGACGACGCGGCCCTTCTCCATCAGGGCGACGCGCTCACCAATGCTGGTGGCCAGGTCGCGGTCGTGGGAGACGACGATGCTGGTCACGTCGAACTCCTCCTTCAGCGTTCCGATGACCTCGGCGATATTGGCAGCCGAGAGCGGGTCCAGCTCCGAGGTCGGCTCATCATAGAGGAGCAGCCGGGGCTCGATCAGCAGCGAACGGGCGATGGCCACGCGCTTGCGCATCCCGCCGGACAGCTCCGCGGGGTACTTCTCGGCGCAACCTTTGAGGTTCAGGATTTGCAGGGTGTAGTGCACCTTGTCGTGCAGGGTCTTGCGATCGTAGAGGCGGTGTTCGCGCGGGTAAAAGGCGAGGTTGTCGTAAACCGACATCGAGTTGAAAAGCCCTCCGGCCTGGAAAACAATGGCCGTGTGCATACGCACGTGGGTCTGCTGGCGGAAGGCGGATTCGCCGTTGATGAGGATGTCGCCGCTGTCCACCCCCTCCAGGTTGACAATCGCCCGCATCAGTGTGCTTTTGCCCGCACCGCTGGGGCCCATGATGACAAAGATTTCGCCCGGATTGATGGTAAAATGCACGTCGTCGAGCACCACCTGCTCGCGGAAGCGCTTGTTCACGTGTTGGATGTCCACCCCGACGGCGCGGCGTTCGCTTGTATCGATCAGATCGTGTTTCTTGCGTCCCATTTCACATCAGCATGAGGGTTAACACGAAGTCCAGGCACAGGATGATAACCATTGAGGCCACGACCGCCGAGGTCACAGACATGCCGATCTCGCGCGGCCCGCCTTTGGTGCGCAGGCCGCTCGTACAGGCCACGAGAATCACCGCCACGCCAAAGACCATACCCTTGATCTGACCGTCGATAATGTCCTGAAAGCCGACCACATCCTTCAGGTTGGCCCAGTACATTTCCGTGCTCAGGTTAATGAAGGGCACCTTGGAGGCGGCCAGGGCCCCGCCGTACCAACCGACAAAGATCCCCATCCCCACCATGATCGGCATCATCAGGATGATCGCTACCAGGCGCGGCATGACCAGCAGGCGCTCCGGCGGGATATTCATCGTGCGCAGGGCGTCCACCTCGTGATAAACTTTCATGGAGGCGATTTCCGCCGTGGTGGACGAGCCCACGCGCCCGGCCAGCAGCAGCGCCGTAATCAGCGGGGCCAGCTCCCGGGACATACCCTGCCCCGAGATCGAGCCCTGATAGACATTCATCCCAGGGATGTCCTGCAGGCTGTACCCGGTCTGGAGCGCAAGCACTGCTCCGAGGAAGAAGGTCATGATAAGCACCATCGGCATCGTGCGGTAGCCAATGTGGTAGCAGTGGAAAATCACCCGGTCGAACTGCCGGGGCACCGTCGGCAGGTAGTAGATCGAACGCAGGAACACGAGAATGCACTCGCCAATATAGTCCAGAAAGTCGCGGATCGCCTGCATACCTTAAAAAACGCGCGGGCCGCGGGCGGCCTTTTCGGGTAAAAATGTCATGCGTGAGAGTGTGTTCCGGGCGGGGCGTAAAATCGGGGACGAGCATGAGACATCGGGCCGGGCGAAGGCAAGCGGCGAATGACGCCCCCGGTGGTCGCTTTGCGACACTGCCCAGCACGTTGCGACACCGGCCCGGGCCGGGCTCAGTCGATGGTGAACCACAGAAACCGGAAGGCGACATTCTCGTCCTTGCGTTCAACACCGAGCAGGCCGCCGAGCAGCTCGAACTTCGCCCGGCCCGGGCCGACATCGTGCTCCAGCAGTGGGCCGACCGTGAAGCGTGTGCTCTCCTCGGTTTTTGTCTCGTGGATAAAGTCCCAGAACCAGCCCTGCTCGGTCACGCCGGTCGCAGCATCGCTCTCCAGCCGAAAAAGCGTAAACAGGGGCGCGTAGAGCTTTTTCACCGGCTCACTGTTGGGGAAAAAGACCGCGAATGGGCTGAAAAACTGCGCCTGGGTCTTGCCGTGGCCGTCGTGGTACTCGGTGTAGAAGGGCCACAGGTGGACGAGTCGGGAGGGCGCGGCCTCGGGCTCGGTCAGGCTCCAGACGCTTTTATCCCAGTACAGGATGTAGAGGAACTGCCTGCGCTCAAAGGCGTACTTCCCGTCCTGCCCCTCCGAGTAAGAAACCAGCGGCCACATGTACCAGGAGTCGCGGCGCTCGCTGGAGCGTTCGTCCATATAAAAGGGCAGCCAGCGCTCGGTGGTCTGGTCTTCGCCGTAGCCCTGCATCCACAGCGGCCAGAAGTAGCGCGTCTCGCGGTAGCCGGTGTCATATTCCTCACGCCAGCCGCCGAAGGGCCAGCCGATGGAAACATCCTCGACCGTGGCGGATCGCTCGATGGCATAGAAGGGTAAAAAGCCCTCGCGCACGCGGGGCACAGGATCGCTCAGGCCATCCACCGAACGGTAAATGAAGGGCCAGAAATAGTACTGGTGATCGTAAAGCCCCTCGGCCGAGAAGTGCCCGCCCAGCGGCCAGAAGGCCCCACCCTCGGCGGCCGGTCCCTCCTGCCACTGTACGAAGGGCCAGGGTGCGGCGTAGCGCTCGGCCTCGGGGCGGTGGGAGTTGGCGTAGAAGGGGAAGAGCACGAAGGACACATCACCGAAAAGCAGGCTGTTGTTAATCGTGCCGTAGAGCGGAAAGACCGCGAAGGCGTCCTCGTCGGGGTTGACCTTGTCACGGTCGCGGAAGACCAGCGGAAAGACGGAAAAAGTCGTCTCCTCGACTTCGCCGCCCCGGCGCTCCTCCGTGCCGGAAATGAACCCGAAGAGCCGCCAGGTCGTCTGGCGCGGGGTGTCGTGCCAGAGAAAAACCGGCGGCAGGACGTAGGAGTCCACCGTCTCGGTCTCCGTGTCGGTGAACTTGACACTGAAGGGTCGGAACGCCTCCCAGAGCTTGGCCCCGCTCTGCTGGCTCTCGAAAATCGGTCCCAGCATCTGCACGCGGCGGCTCTCCCCTTCTCCGACGGTTTCCCGCCACAGCGGAGAGAGGTCTTCGACCACCGTGTCGGCGGCGAGCGCCCCGGCAGCCCCGGCCAATGCAAGGACCGAGATCCCCCGGCGACACGCGTTGTGTATCTTTAAAAACAAGCCCCTACCGTCTCTGAAACATCAGCCCCGAAGGCGAGGTTATTCTTGGGCGGCCAACCGGACCGGAAGAGTTGCCCGCGAAGGCAGGACAGAGTCCTGCACCTGTGATACTTCGCATCACTGATGGCTTTGCTAAGGCAAAGCCATGAATGCGGTGTGGGGTCACGCAGCCTCCGCGAAATCCGTGTCATCCGTGGTTCCTTCTTCTGCCTCCCCCTGTGCCTTCTCTGCGTCTTTGCGTCTCCGCGGTTGAAAAATTAAAACTGGCCTGACACCCCAAAAGGGAGAAAACATGGCACTGGCTTTTATCCCCCTTCGCGTGTCTTCGCGGGTCTTCGCGGGTAAATCCATCTTTGAGCGTGGCATTTTTTCGCCGGGAGCGCTCGAGTTATCGAAGAGCGGGATTGAATCCGGCGCAGCGAGCGTATTTTCTACTCGGGACATGCGTATCACTGGCGGACAGGCACGGGGCATCCCCCTCAAAACTCCCAAACAGGGCGAAATCCGCCCCGCCACGGATTACTTGCGCCAGGCGGTATTTTCGTCGCTCGCGGCGACAGTCCCCGGCACACGCGTGCTCGACCTGTTTGCGGGCAGCGGAGCCTACGGGCTGGAAGCCCTCAGCCGGGGAGCCGCCAGCGCTGTCTTTGTGGAAAAGGACCGGGGCTGCCTGGCCTGCCTGAAAACCAACCTCGCCGCCACCGCCAAATCCCTGCGCATCAGCGAGGACGTGGCCCAAATCGACGGGCGGGATGTCCTGCGCTGGCCCCCGACGGCTGGCTTCGACCTGATTTTCGCCGACCCGCCCTACGCCCTCTGGAACGACCAGACTGCCGTCATGGCCACGTTGCTGGGGCAGTTGGCCGGACTTTGCCCCGCTGCCTGCTTTGTGCTGGAAGCCCCCGGCAACGAAGAGCCTCGCCCCGGCCCCGGCTTCTGCCTGCGCAAGCGCATCGGCAAAGGTGCCACCCAGCCTGCCGCCTGGATTTTCGGGCACGGGGAGTAATCGCGCCCCCTTCTCCCCGGCTTTCACCGATAAAAAAAGATTTAACAGGAAGGCCGAGAAGAGCGGGAATACCGGCTCGAAGTTGCTTTGAGGGTTATGCGAGAGGGTGTTTTTTTGAAAAAATACCCTCTCGCCCTCTGCCCAGAAAACGCTTGAGACGGAACTTCTGTTCCTTTGCAAGAACGGCAACCTTCAACCCCGGATAGAAGCGGTATAACTAGAGATGTTCGCTTTAATCTGTCGCCAGCGTGTGCCATCAAATTATATCTCATCAATTTGGTGCCCCGGCTGCTCCGGCTCTGCGATGGGACACACCTCCCGGCCACGACCTTCCCGGCCTTCCTGTTAAAAAGAGATCAGAGCCGCCCTCAGTCCTCGACCAGATATGGCTGGTCGAGCGCCCCCAGTGCGGCCAGCGCGAGCGTGGCCCCGGCGATGACCGCCGCCTCCGTGCGCAGCACGCGTTCGCCGAGGTGGACCAGTTCAAAGTCCGCCGCCCGCAGTAGTGAGCGCTCGGCTTCCGACCATCCGCGCTCGGCCCCGATCGCCAAGGCCAGCGTTAGCCGTCCCTGACCTGGTGCCCGCAGTTCCGCCGGGCTGATTGCGGCCAGCGGCGAGCTCGCCTCGTAAATATCCAACGCGTAGCGCATCCGCCCCGAAGCCTCCAGTTGACCGACGCACTGCTCCAGACTGTCGGCATGCGTCACCTCGGGGATAACGGTGCTGAATGCCTGCGCGGCTCCTTCCTGGAGTCGCTGCTGCCACTCGTCACTGTGCCACAGGCGGCTCTCGGCGTAGGAGCGCTCGCCCTTTTCCGCCTGAAAAAAGTGAATCGCCCGTACCCCGAGCGAAGCGGCATCATGCAGGACGCGCCGTGCCGTCTGTGGCCGGGGCAAGCCGACCACTAGCTCCAGGGGCTGGGCAACGGGGGCCGATGGCTCCCACTCGACATTCAGCCAGAGCCCCTTCGCGCCCTCATCGGCCAGGATGGTGGCCCGTCCGCGCGGGCCATTGGGCAGGCCGACGTAGAAGCGATCCCCCGCTCCCATCCGCAGGACATCGCGCACATGGCGCGTCCGCGGGTCGCCGCCGGGCAGGCGGGCGGATTCCTCACACGAGTGCAGCAGGATCAGGTTCAAAAGTTTTTCTCCCACTTGCGCAGGCCGGGCACCTCCAGCACGATACGCGAGAGATTGACGTCTCCATCGGCCAGGGCCTTGCCGTCGCGGGTAAAGAAGCGGAAGGGAATCTGCATGGTGATCCCCGGTTCGACCCGCTGCGTCCACTCGCAGGTGTAGCCGTCCTCAAGCCGGATGGTGATCGACGGCCAGGCCTGCGTGTTGTGATTGGTGATAAAAAAGATGCGTCCGCTGCGGGCGATGGTCGCGTCAATCACCGGTTCGGCGGTTGCTCCCAGTTCCTCGACCACGGCCAGCTTTTTAATCATAGCCTCACGGGAAACGAGCACTTTCGGGGGTTGCTGGCTCTCATCCACAACCGGCTCCGGCATAAAATAATAAACGAGTCCGGCGACCACCACCACTAGCAATCCCAACTGGAGTCCGCGCCCGAGCCAGGATTTGGGCAGGCGAAAATCCGCCCGCTCCTGTGGCGTCATGACCGGAGAAGGTTCGAGCGGTATCCAGGGCGGGTTTTTCACCTCGGCCTGGGAGGCGTGCAACACCAGGATCTCTTTGTCGGCGTTGGCCGCCGTGTAGTCAGCCGCCTTGCTCAGGGTGACAGGGGCCTCGCTGTTCTGCCCGTCCACGCTCAGCCACCAGGAGTCCTCGATGGTCTCCTCCAGCATCCACAGGCGTAATTCCCTCTCTGTCATGAAAAATCAACGGTTCGCCCCGCCCGGCTTGTGCGCGGGATCAAACGTTCCCCTCAGTCAACACGAGTGAACCCCGCTCTTTCAATCCCAAAAAAGGCCGTTAAGTCCGCGCCTTGCAGCGACATCTACGCCGACTTCGTCGGGCCTTCGCCAGCGCAGGATCCCGACTTGCCGTCGGCGATTTTCCCCGGCGAAATTGGTGCGGGCGGACGGAATCGAACCGACATTTTTATTCCGGGCTGCCATCAAAAACACTTAAAACCATAATGCCCTATTCCACATAATCTTACATAAATCAATAAACCAAACAAACCAATATAACTTGATAAGCGTGTTAGGACTTTGTTAGGAGTCTGTACATGAGTTCGATTCACAAGACCGCGAAAAGCCGCTATTGGCAGATGGCCTTCAGGGATGCCAACGGGCGGCAGGTCGCCAAGTCCACGAAGATCGAACACACCCCGGACGGCGAAACCGAAAGCGAGCGCAAACAGAAAGCGGCTACCAATAAACGCCTGGCTAAAAGCATGGCTGACCGTGCAGAGGAAGCCTGCCGGGGCAACCTGGTAGCACGTCATTGGCGAGAGATTGCCGAAGATGTAGTTAACAGCAGCGAGGAACTGGAATATACGCTGACGGAAAACTATCTCCGCTCTTGGCTGGCCAGCGTAGAGACCCGCAAAGCATCGGGTACTTACAAGCGTTACGAAAGCCTTAATGCCCCGGATTCTGGTATGCCAAAGCTGGAGCCGCCCCCGCTTGCGTCATACCGGAGAGCAAGCCCCTGCCTTGACGCCGGAAATCTGGCAGACATGGGCGGGTGTTATCAAGGGCCTGTATAAATTATCCAATACCGGGAGATGGGAACCCGCCGTCAAGCTGTCACTGGATGCTCGCCAGCAATTTGATGATTCACACAACACCTATTGCGATTCTTTCGACATCCGACCCGAAGGGGATTCCTTTGAGGCCCGTAAGGTTGAGCAGGCAATGCGTATCGCTCTTGTCCTGCACGCTATAGATTGCCCCGACAACCCGGCCCAGCACCCCTTGAGCGGGCGCACCGCACAGACCGCCCTTGCCTTGGCGACCTACTACGGGCAGGCCGCAAGGCAGCATCAGGAAAGCGCACGTCAGAGGCAGGACGAAGACAGCATACAGCGCATTATGGCGACCGCCTCCAGCTATGGTACAGAAACGCCGGAGGGAGTGACGGTTGCAATTCGTGAAATCAAGCGCCGGAATAGTCTCACTCAGGAGCAATTAAACGCCCTGGCCCTGCGCTATCCTGATTCGATCATGATCACCACGCGGCAGCCCGGTCCAGAAGGCGGCAGGGCTTCACCTGTTTTGCTCATAAAGGGAAACTGTATTAATTCCCCGCAATGAACAGAGGTTTCGCAGGTTATGCAGGCTACGCAGGCAGGTATGTATTTAAAAACACAGTTTCAGCCCTTGACAAATGTACGCAAATTTAACACATTTAATGGGATGGATTTTGAATGGGATGCCACAAAGGCGGCGGACAACCTGAGCAAACATCAAGTGAGTTTTCAGGATGCCATGCTTGCCTTTGCGGACCCGGACAGGCTCATTACCGAAGACACCGCCCACAGCACAGATACCGAAACCCGGTATTTCTGCTACGGGATGGTTTCCGAGCGTGTGCTGACTGTCCGATTCACAATCCGCGACAGCAAAATCCGCCTCATTGGCGCGGGATACTGGAGACAAGGAAGGAAACGCTATGAAAACAGGTAAGGCTAAATTCAAAGAAGGCTATCAGGTTGGCATGACCGACATCAACGGCGAAGCCCTGCCGACAGCGAGCGGGGAGCGTATCCTGAGTAAAAAGGAACAGGAAGCTCTTGGCATTCCTTCCCCGGAGGCCGTGCTAAAGCAGCTCAAGAGTCAGCCCAAGCGTGGTACCCCAAGCCGCCTTGACGCCCCCAAAGTGATTCCGACCCGCAAGGCCCTTGGAATGAGTCAGAAGGACTTTGCCCGTCTGATAGGCGTTACCGCCTCATCTGTCCGCAATTGGGAGCAGGGACGGGGCAAGCCGCCCGCAACGGCCCGCAAGCTGTTCCGTATTATCGACAAGCGCCCGGACATCATCAAAGACCTGGCCGAAGTCTAACCCCGAAGCCCTGCCATGCGCGGGGCTTTTTTTGTGTCCCCAGTTTTTCGGGTAAATCGGGTTTTTCTGGTGGGGTGGGCAAATCTCTAGAGGGAACGGCCCTGACACCGACCGTGAAGGTCATTTAAAAATTCGCCCAATTTTTCAGAGGGGGGGGATAAGGGGGGTACCCCTAAAAACTCCGTGTGTTTTTTTTCGCACTTACAACACGGTGTCAGAGCTATAGGCTCCAGAGATTATCATACCCCCTTCCATAGGTACATCCTATCCCATGCCGTGGGAGCCGTGGAGACATTGCCGGGTGGCTGTAGGCAAGGCCCGGGGGGAACCATGCCACATCAAACGCGCTCACAGGCCAGCCAGAGGCGTACAAAGACAGGACTGCAAGGGGCATCAGTCTCTCTTACCTGCAATGTCAGGGGAAAAGTTTATGCAGGGTGTTCCGGGCAGGATAGCCGAGGCTGCGAAAACATAGAGGATTGCCCCCAGTATTACTACCCCTTTCGCTTTCGCTAAACCACTAAAACCATACTGATTTAGCAGGGGTGTGTTAGGACTTTGTTAGGATTCCGGGCCATCCTCACCCAGCCCAAAACACATAAACGCCCAAACAAAAGCTACTTACAAAATTGGTGCGGGCGGACGGAATCGAACCGACATCATCAGTGTGGAAGACTGAGGTTTTACCACTAAACTACGCCCGCATTAATGACGTAGGGCAGGAGACTTGACCCGGAAGGGCTTAACGGTCAAGCTAATACCATCATTAGGCCCGGATATTTCCGGGTTGCACGTCGCGAAAGCTCAACTCCCTCTTTATCCCAGGCAACGCCCATGGCCATGTTATCGCAAAGCGCAGCCGCCACGCCGGCGGCAGGCAAAAAAAAGAAACTGACTTTTGCCGAAAAGCAGCGCTTGGCCAAGCAGCGGGCCTATGAAAAACAGGCTCGTCGAAAAAAGATCAAACTCGACGACCTGACGGTCTTCACCCAGCAGCTCTCGTCCATGCTTGAGGCTGGCCTGCCACTGGTCTCGGCACTGGAAGCCCTCCAGGAGCAGACTGAGAACCCGATATTCCGCATCATCATCCGCGAGGTGCGCAACGACATCTCCAGTGGCACCTCCTTCTCCGACGCGGTGCGCAAGTTCCCCCGCGCCTTCCCCAACCTCTTTGTCAGCATGGTCGAGGCCGGTGAAGCCTCCGGTGCCCTCTCCGACATTCTGGCCAAGGTGGCCGTCTATTTCGAAGACAGCCTCGCCCTGCAAAAAAAGGTCAAAAGCGCCATGACCTATCCGGTCGCGGTGATCCTGCTCGCTGTTGGCCTGGTTTCGGTGCTGCTGATCAAGGTCATCCCGGTTTTCGCAGGCATGTTCAGCGAGTTCGGGGCCGAGCTGCCCAAGCCGACCCAGATGCTGATCGACCTGAGCGAGTTCCTGCAAAGCTATATCCTGCTCATCATCGGGGGGGGGGTCGCGCTGTTTTTCCTCTATAAAAAAGTCACCCAGACCCCGCGCGGTCGCGAGGCCCGCGACACCATCGTCGGCAAGCTCCCCATCATCGGGAACCTCAGTCGCAAGATCAACGTCTCACGCTTCTGCCGCACCTATGGCATCCTGCTGCGCAGCGGCGTGCCCATCCTGCGCGCCCTGGAAATCTGCTCAAGCGCCTCGGACAACGTTTTTATTGAAAAGGCCTGTACGAACATCAGCCGCCACATCAGCCAGGGGGGGCAGCTTTCCGACATTGTGGCGCTCACCCCGTACTTCCCTCCCATGGTCAAGCACATGGCCCGGGCCGGTGAGCAGACCGGCAACGTGGACGGCATGATGAACAAGATCTCGGACTTCTACGACACCGAGGTTGAAAACATCGTCGAGTCGCTGACCTCGCTGATGGAGCCGATCCTGATCTGCGTGCTCGGCGTCATCATCGGGGGCATCGTCATGGCCATGTTCCTGCCCATCTTCCAGCTCTCCTCCGTCATCAAGGCGTAGAAACCGAACGGTTTTTATCTTAGTGTGCCGTGAGCTAAGTTCTTGATATAATTTTTGGGGGCTGTGCGCCCCCAAGCCCCGCAGCAGGCATAGCCTGCACTTTCGATGCTGCCGCATCGCGTCAGGGATTGTTGCTTTTAGCTTTGCTAAAAGCAACAATCCCTGAGGAGCATACAAACTGGGTTGCACCCCAAAAACTTATGCGAGTAACTTAACTCACGGGACATTAGGGCCTGTTCAAAAAATACTGTAGCCACAGCATTTGAATGGCTAATTGTTAATTGTTGGATGCGAAACGTAGAAAACAACAATTAGCCATTTAACTATTTTAGCCATTCGGTCTTTGAATAGCCCTCATGCAAATAAGCGTCCCGCTTCTTGGGTGGCATCGCTGGCCACCCGTTTTAACTGAACAAGACCATCGCCCGCCCAGCCATCCGGGCACAAAAAAACCGGCACCGCATGGGCACCGGTTTCCATAAAAAGCCGTTCGATCCTAGAGATCGACTTCGATGACCTGGCGGCCACGGTACATACCGTTGGCGGGATTGACGCGGTGCGGCAGATGGGCGGTGCCGTCGGTCGGGTCCTTGGCGAGCAAGGGGGCCTTGAAACGATTGGCGCCGCGGCGTTTCGCGCTGCGCATTTTGGACTGCTTACGTTTGGGTTGTGCCATCGTAGGAAAGGGTTATTCGTGAAAAGTGGAGAAAATTGACCTCTCCCCCCTCCTGCGTCAAGCCTATATCGGTATTTATTCTTCCCCTTTTTCCGGGGACGCAGGTGAGGAATTGTCCGGACCGGGGCCGGGCTGCCGGGGTTTGCGACCGACAAGGGTCGTATTGGCCAGCGCGGCCAGCCCGAAGCTCTGTAGCGACTGGCGAAGCATGCGCGTCGCCCCCCACACGGTGGAGTAGCGCGGGTCAGAATCGGGCTCCCGAATGCGCTTGAGCAGCAGCAGCGAGAGCAGGATCGCTGTCGGACAGAGAACAAAGCCTATCCGGTAGATGAGCAACTCGGACCACCCCCGGTCCTGCCCCAGGTCGAGGATAACCCCCGCGATGATCGGGGCCGCCCCTGCCGCCACCGAGGTCGCGGCCAGGTTCAGGCTGATACCCGCTGTCTTCGCCTCCTGCGGGATGATCTTCAGCAGGAGGTTAAACGACCCCAGCAGGAACGCCGCCGCGGTCCCCCCACCCCAGAGCCACATCGGGTACAATATCCAGGAAGTCTCTGGAGTCAGTACCGCCCAGAGGTAGTTCTGCGTCTGCCACATGAGCAGCCCCAGCCCGATGGCCGGGACGCAGCCGCGCCGGTCGATGAACTTACCCCACAAGGGCATCGTTAGCGCGCCGGTCAGCGTCGAGAGAATGTTGAAGACCGCGAATTGCCCCGGGCTCAGGTGCAGTTGCTCATAGACAAAGACCGTACCGAACGGGCCGGTCATGTTGATCCAGAAGTTCACCCAGGCATTGAAGCCGATGAAAGCGATAAAACCGGGGTGCCGGAGTGCAACCCGAAGCTGCGACCACCACTGGCCCTGTACCAGCGGCTCGTGAGTGGAGTGGTCGTCGATGATCCGATGCTGCATCAGCACAGAGCCGAAACGCATGCCCGCCCCGATGATGAGAATCGCCTGATAGGTCGCGACGCTATCGGGATACCGCCCCAGCAGCACCATGCTCACGATCAGGAACGCCAGCGTGACCAACGCGATGTAGCGGTTGCGCCGCCCGAAGTACACGCCCCGGATTTCCGGCGGCACCCACTGCCGAATCCAGGCCAGCCAGCCCAATCCCAGAAACGAGGCGCTCGCACTGGCCAGGATATAGAAAATCAGAAAAATCTGTCCGGCGGCGACCCGGTTATCATCCGGCAAAAAGGGCAAGACCGCCGCCAGCATGCCCCACAGCCCGACATTGAGCCACGACATGGCCAGCGTCATGTCGCGGGCGGTAAAGAAACGCGCCAGAAACGGCAAGAGCAGGATCTGGGAGGCATTGGCCCAGGCCGGGAGCGAAACGATCAGCCCGAACATCCCCGGTCGGATGCCGTAATGCAGGTTCAAAAGCGCGGAGATAATAAACCCCGCCGGCAGCGAAAGAATGGTCCAGGGCGTGGCGAGAACTCCATCCGCGATGCCATATCGCAGGTTGCTCCGGGTTTGCGCGTCCATACCCCTACCACGCAGACAATACCTGCCGCCCTCCTGCAAGATTAAAGGACTCTAAGAGCGGAAAAAATTGTCCCGAGTGGAAAATGGCCGGTATTTTTGGAGAACTGTAAGAATAGGTTAACCATCACCCTCTGCGAAAAAAACGCCCACACGACCGGCAGACGAAAGCTTCTTCGCTCGAAGATTGCCGCCGCCCGTGAACTATCCAAGCTGGCAAGGGTGCGCCATTCCGGAATTACCTCAGCGGGAACCGGAAGCGTAAACCACATGTCCACCGCCCGGTAAGCCTGATTTTTCAATGGATTCCCTCACTCAGATCGTCTTGGCCTCGTCTCTCACGGCTGCCATCGCCCCGGCCAGGAACCGTCGCTCCGCCCTGCTGGCGGGCGCACTGCTGGGCACGCTGCCCGACCTGGACAGCATCCCGCTGCTCCTGACCACGGACAACCCCGTCACCCTCATGACCTCCCACCGGGGCTTCACGCATTCGCTGTTCATCCTGCCGCTCTTGGGCTGGCTCATCTGGTGGCTGTGCAAACTGCGGGGGCACCGCATCAAGGCGGCCCCGACGCGCTGGTTCTGGGCCATTCAGGCCGCCCTGCTGACGCACCCGCTGATCGACGCCTGCACTGTTTACGGCACGCAACTGCTGTGGCCCTTCACGCCTCCCCCGATCATGTGGGCCAGCCTGTTCATCATCGACCCGCTCTACACGATCTGGCTGTTGCTCGGCTGCGTGGTGGCGCTCATCGCCGGAGCCCGCCCCATCGCCCAGAAGGCGCTGATCGCGGGACTGGTTCTCAGCTCTGCCTACCTGGTGTGGGCCTTCGCCGCCAAGGCCCAGGCCGACCACAACGCCCGCGAGGAGCTGGCCCGGCTCGGTTATGCCGACGCTCCTTACTTCTCCGTCCCCACGCCCCTGAACACTCTCCTTTGGCGCTCAGTCGCCCTGACCGAAGACGGCTTCCTCGAAGCCGAACGCTCCCTCCTGGCCGACGAGGGGCCGACCCGCTTCCGCCGCTATTCCTCGGACACGGCGGCACTGGACACGGTGCAGGACTTCCCCAACGTCCAACGGCTCCTGTGGTTCTCCAACGGCTTCATCAAGGCCCACATCCTCGACCACGCCCCCGACGGCGGACAATGGCTCGTCCTGAGCGATCTGCGCATGGGGGCCGAGCCTTCCTACGCGTTCAACTTTGCCGTCGCCGAACGAGACGGCCCGGACTCGCCCTGGAAGGAAATCCAGCCCCGCATGCTCCCCCGCGAAGCCCGTGGTGACCGCTGGTCTCTGAGCCTGATCTGGGACCGCATCCGCCACTCCCCCGCCTCCTCTGCCACCTTCGCCCAATAAAGAATAAGAATTATTAACCGCAAAGACACAGAGGCGCAAAGGAGGAGAAAATAGAGTCGAGCCCCACCCTTTGCGCCTCTGTGTCTTTGCGGTTCATATAAAAAAAACGTCCGCTTCCCCCTGAAGGGAGAACCAACGACTCTGGCGCTCCATAAAAACCGGCGATTCGCGTTCTCCTCTCCCCTTCCCTCATCTTCGCGCTTCCTTCGCGTCTCTTCGCGGGCAATCTCTTATCCCAGCTTGAAACAACGCTCCTACTCGGCTTCCAGGCCGGTGATTTCGAGAATCTTGTGGCGGTACGGGGCGAGGTTGACGGCGAGCGTGAGGTTGCCGAAGACACCGGAGCCGATCTGGAGCGTACCCTTGCCGGATTTCTCGACGCCGGGCTGGCCGGGATAAAGCTTGGTCACGGTCGCGATGATACCGGCCAGCTTCCAGCCGTCCTCGTCTTCGACAAAAACCGCTCCTCCCGAATCGTGCGAAACGGCCTGCGCCTCGTAGGGAGTACGTATGGACGGGTCTTCCGTGAAATCGGTCACAATCAGCGCTCCCAGCTTCGGGTGCTCGGTGAGCCCGGAAATGCGGTTTGTGCCCCAGCTTTTCGCACTGGCAGGGTGCGAAAGGATACCGGCGGCGTCAGCCTGCTCACGGCTCGGGACCTCGGTCCAGGTCCACGGCTCAGTCGCGCGGTTCACCTGCCAGTAGGTCACTTGGTCCGCGCAATCACGCCCCACCCCGACCATGACGACCAGTTGCCCGCGCTTGGGCGTGCTGCTGGTAATCGGCAAGGCGGGCATATCCGGCCACTCGGAGAGCCGAAACAGGCGCAGCTCGGCGTTGGGAAATTTATAGTCGCTGGCACCGTCCCAGGGGTAAACCGTATCCTCGATGCGAACATCGCGCGCGGGCAGATGCCGGGCTGTTAGCACCCAACCATTGCCGAGGTAAACCCCCGTCGCTCCTCCAACAAAGCCCACATACGCGAAACCGGGGTCAGCCGGTTCGCCATTCTCGCCCGTGGGGCAGTTGCGGTTGCCGCCCGGGTTGCCGCAGTTGACCAACCCTGCCGCCGGCAGCACTGCCGACAGCCACAGGAGCAGACACCAAACCGCAGCACGCACATACATTCGGCGCAGATAAAGCGAAAGAGACGATCTGCGCAAATCATTAGTGAAGGTTTTACGCAGAAAAAGCCAGGCTTAAGCCCTATGCCTTTAGCGCGTGTTCGGCCCTATCAGAGCGATGCCGCGTGCGCATCATTTCCACCCCGCCTCCGAACAGCGACTACGCCGCCGGTTCGTCAGCTTCCGGGGATTCCTCGCCGCGTCGCTTGATCTGGGGCTTGCGCGTGCCGCGCACGACCGGGGCGGAGATGATGACCTCCTCGATCGTATCGTCCTGCGGGATGTCGTACATGATATCGAGCATGATCTGCTCCATGATCGCACGCAGGGCTCGGGCACCGGTCTTGAGTTCGAGCGCCTTCTTGGCGATGGCTCCGACCGCGTCCTTGGTGAAGCGCAGGCGGACGTTTTCCATCGAAAAGAGCTTGGAGAACTGCTTCACGAGCGAGTTGCGTGTGTTTTGCAGGATGTGCTCCAGGTCGGCCTGGGTCAGCTCGTCAAGGACGGAAATCATCGGCAGGCGGCCAATGAACTCCGGAATCATCCCGAAACGGACCAGGTCCTCGGGCTGCACCTGGTGCATCAGCTCATCGCGCTCGGTCATCTGCGTGCGGCCGCTTTCAGCCGCAGGATCGAAGCCGAGGACTTTCTTGCCCGCGCGGTCGGAAATGAGCTTTTCCAGCCCGACGAAGGCCCCGCCGCAGATGAAGAGGACGTTCGAGGTGTTGAGCTGGATGTATTCCTGATTTGGGTGCTTGCGCCCGCCCTGCGGAGGAACGTTACACACGGTCCCTTCGAGGATCTTGAGCAGCGCCTGCTGCACCCCCTCACCGGACACGTCGCGGGTGATGGAGACGTTATCGGTCTTGCGGCCAATCTTGTCGATCTCATCCACGTAAATGATGCCGCATTCGGCCTTGCGCACGTCGAAGTTGGCCGACTGGAGCAGACGCAGGACGATGTTTTCCACGTCCTCGCCCACGTAACCGGCCTCGGTCAGCGTGGTGGCATCGGCGATGGCAAAGGGCACGTCGAGAAGCTTGGCCAGGGTGCGGGCAAGCAGAGTCTTGCCGCTGCCGGTCGGGCCGATGAGCAGGATGTTGCTCTTCTCGATCTCCACGTCGTCAAACTCCTCCGGGATCTCGATACCGACGTTACCGGAGAGAGACTGAAGGCGCTTATAGTGGTTATATACCGCGACCGAGAGCACCTTTTTGGCGTGCTCCTGGCCGATGATGTAATCGTCCAGATGGGCCTTGATCTCGGCGGGCCGGACCAGGTTGAACTGCTGTTCGCTGGCCGGAGCCTGCGTGCCGCCGCCCTCCTTCAGTTCGCGGTCGATGATGGTCTTGCAGACTGTCACGCAGGAGTCGCAAATGTACACTCCGGCCGGGCCCGCAATCATCTTGCGCACTTCGTTCTGCGATTTGCCGCAGAAGGAGCAGAAGGTCATCTTGGTCGATTTGGCCATGGATAAAAAGAGCCTGCGGAATCAGGCGTTATTCCGATGTTTTAGGGAAAGCCCCTGGCTGTGCAACTGCAATAACGCAGTCCGGACGCTTACTGGGCGGGCTTGCTTTCGATCACCTTGTCCACAATCCCGTAGTCGCAGGCTTCCTGCGCGGTCATGTAGAAGTCACGGTCGGAGTCCTGATTGATCTTATCCTCGGTCTGGCCGGTGTGCTTGGACAGCACGCCGTTGATCGTCTGCCGCCAGCGCAGGATTTCCTTCGCGGCGATGGAGATGTCAGAGGTCTGACCAGTGGCTCCGCCCGTGGGCTGGTGAATCATCACGCGGCTGTTGGGCAGGGCGTAGCGCTTGCCCTTGGTGCCGGCGGCCAGCAGGACGGTGCCCATGCTGGCGGCCATGCCCACGCAGTACGTGACCACGTCGCAGTGCAGGAAGTTCATCGTGTCGTAGATGGCCATTCCCGCCGTGACGCTGCCGCCGGGCGAGTTGATGTAGATGTGGATGTCCTTTTTGGGGTCATCCATCTGCAAGAACAGAAGCTGCGCGACCACGGCGTTGGCCACCTCGTCGTAAATCGGCGTGCCGATAAAGACGATGCGGTCCCGCAGCAGGCGGCTGTAGATGTCGTCGCGGCGCTCAGTACGTCCGTCGCGCTCGGTGATGAAAGGGATGATGTAGCTCACAGGTTATCTTCGGTGCTGGCCCGGAACGGCTCAGTGCGAATGCGAGTGCGAGTGAGCCTCTTCCGGTTCCGTTTCGGTAACGGTAGCCTCCTTGACCAGGAAATCAAGCGCCTTGTTAATAAGGATGTTCCGCTGCATCTCGACGACGCGCTGGCGATCCTTCTGGAGCTCCTTGACGAGTTCCTCGGGCTTCATGCGCTGGGACATGGCTTCCATGTAAATGGCGCGGTTGAGGTCTTCGTTCTCGACCTTGAGCTCTTCCTTCTTGGCCACTTCGGTCAGCAGGAGCTGGGCCTTGACGCGGGCGCGGGCGGCATCGCTGGCACCGTTGAAGAGCTCTTCCTTGCGCTCCTCGAACTGCTCCTGGGTCGCTCCCTGGGCCATGCTGCGCTGCATGAAGTCGCGCAGGAGGCTCTGGGTTTCGCCCTCGATCAGGCTTTCGGGCAGCGGGAAGTCCACCTTCTCGGCCAGCTTGGCAGCGGCCTGCTCGCGCTTCTGCTGCTCGGCGGACTGCTCCTTCTGCGACTTGATGTCGTCGCGGATGCGGTTGTTAAATTCTTCTTCGGTCTCGACCTGGAAGGTCTTCAGAAACTCTTCGTTGATCTCGGGGAGGACCTTTTCGCGAACTTCGTGCACCTCGATGTGGTAGGTGACGGTCTTGCCCTTGAGGGCTTCCAGCTCGTAATCCTCGGGGAAGGTCTCGTCGGCGTCCTTCACGTCACCGGCCTTCATGCCGACAACGCCTTCGACCACGGCCTTGACGCCGGGGCCCTGCTCAGAACCGGCTTCTTCCCAGGTGTTCTTCTGGGTGCCGAAGATCGGCTGCTCGGGCAGGAGGTCGGCCACCAGTTCGTCGCCGATCTTGCCTTCGTAGGAGACCTTGACGTAGTCGCCCTTCTTGGCGGGCTGCTCGACGACGTTGTACTCGGCGCGCTGGTTGAGCAGGTGCTCGCGGGCGTGCTCCAGCTCATGGTCGGTGACGTCGGACTTGGGCACGCTCAGTTCGAGGCCCTTGTACTCGGGCAGTTCGAACTCGGGCTTGATGTCGAAAGTGAACTTCAGCTCGGTGTCGGCCTCGTCGGAAAACTCGGGGTCGGCCAGCTCGACCAGGCTCAGCACAGTGAAACCGGCCTCGTCGATAGCCTTCTGGTAGGCTTCGCTGACGAGCTTCTGGCGAACTTCCTTCTGGATCTCCTTGCCATAGCGTTTTTTCACCATGTCCTTGGGAGCCTTCCCGGGACGGAACCCGGGCAGACGCGCCTGTTTGGCGAAGTCGCCCAGGAGGCTGACTTCTTTTTCGGCGATTTCGTCACGGGTGACGGTAACCGTTACGAGCTTGCGGGTGTCGTTGATATCTGCGACTTGTATATTCACGGGAATTGCGGATCGTTGAGAAAAAGATTCCGCATCTTGTCCGCCTTTGCCGCCGGGTCAAGGCCGGAGTCACATCCACCGGCTGTCAATTTTCACCCTCCCCATGACCCTATCGCATAAACAGTTGAGTGCGTGGTACCTGCAACTGCGACAAATGCTGGAGGCCGGACTGCTGATAAGCGACGCCGTGGAGACCGCGTCTGGCCCTTCCGGGCGAGAACGCGCGGCTCTCGCCTCGCGCCTGCGCAGCGGCCAGAACCTCGACGAGGCTCTCGGGCAGACCGACGGATGGCTGCCACGGGCCGACCGGCTCTTTCTCAAGGCGGCCGCGCTGACCGGTCAGCTCCCACAGACCCTGAGCAACCTCGCCGAGCGCCACCAGCGCATCGCCGGTACACAGATGAAGTGCCTGCTGGCCTGTCTTTACCCGCTGGCCGTACTGCACCTGGGCATCCTCGCCCGCGCCGTGCTCAAGCTGGTCGATTCACAGTCGGGGTTCCAGTTCGAGCCCGTCGTTTTCCTGAAAGCCCTGCTCCTGCCGCTGGGTGTGCTCTGGGCAGTGATCGCGCTGGTCGTTTTTCTGGTCAAAACCGGCAGCCCGGCCATTCCCTTCGTGATGAAGTTTCTCCCCGGCCTGCGCGGCTACGGCGCAGGGCAGCGGATGGCGGACCTGGCCTCCGCGCTGAAGGGCTTTGTCGAGGCGGGGCTGCCCATCGGGGAAAGTTGGGCCGCGGCCGGGGCCGTCACCGGCAACGCCCGGCTGAAAGCCGCCGGACTGGCGATCCGCGAGGCGGTCAACCGCGGCGAAGCCCCCTCGGCCCATCTGGCGCGGCTGGGTTGCTTTCCGGCGGACTTCGTCTCCCTCTACACCACCGGCGAACGCACCGGCCACCTCGACTCCTCGCTCGCGGCGCTCGCCCGCCGCTATCAGGACCAGGCCAACACCGGACTGACCGTTACCATGATCCTGTACCCGATGCTGATTTTCCTCGTCGTGGCGGGGTTGGTCGTCGTGCAGGTCGTCGGCTTCTACGCCGGGTATTTTAACCAGATCAACGAGATCATGAAATAGCGGTCCGGGCTAAAAACGGGCGTGCCCTACTTGAGCTTGCCCGCGGCACGGGCGTAGCCGCGCAGCGTTTCCCGGTCCGCCTCGGTCACAAACGACTCGGCAGGCAGCAGAACGGCATAGCGCGGCTGCGTATAGATCAGGAAGCCCGCCCGGACATCTTCCACCCGGTACAGATCCTGCCAGGACAGCCTGCCCTCGCTGTTGCCGACGCCGTTCCAGAGCGCGGACTCGTCGATGGCCCACTTGACCGTGCCCCCGGCGGCAGGTGACTTTTTAAAATTCGCAACAATCCGCATCCGCACCAGCCACGGGACCGCCACCCACCAGGCCAGAATCCCCACCAACACGAAATAGCCGGAATCGAATTCCGTGCCGTTGCGCAGATTCATAACCGTCACGAAAACAACCCCAACTGCGACCAAGACGAGAAAGAACCAGTAAGCCGGAACCGTAAAGCGGTTGTAGCGGCGAGCCAGCACCCGGTTCAGGGCAATGACGTAGGCCCGGTCATAGGTGTACTCAAGCTCGATCATGGCCGCATCAGGCAAACCAGCAAATCACCCGCCCTACTCCTCGGCCTCGGCTTCGGAGCCGTTGCGCTGGAAGGGGTTGCGGAAGAGGCGCGAGGGGTCACCCTCTTCGCTGTCAGGGGCGACGATCCGCCCGCGGTCACGCATCTGGGTCGGGATTTCGTTCAACGCGCCTTCACCGGCACGCTGCACCGGGATGCCGTCCTCAGTCTTGTTGTTCGCGAACATGTAGCGGTTGATGTCGCGCAAGTTCACATCGTCGATAAAATTCTGCATCTTGCGCCCGGCGGGGGCCGTCACCTCGCCCATCTGGAACTTGTTCGCCATGACGGTATCCATGGCGCTGTTCCAGTTGCGCATCTGGGCCATGCTGCGGTTGCCCGGGGCCATGTTTGTGTTCTTGAGCTTCTTGTCCTGCATGCTGTACTCGATCTGCTCGCCGGAGAAGCGGTTGCCTCCGGTCAGCAGGGAGGATTTTTTCTGCCCGAGGGTGGAGAACTGCGAGTGCCACTGGGTCAGGTCCATCTTGGTGCCGCCGAACTGCGTGCTCATTTCCGGCTTCTGCACGTCGAACTCGGCCTTGTCATCCTCCAGGGAGCTGCGCTGGCCGTAGTTGATTTTCTTCAAGGCGTTCGACCCCAACAACGGGGTTGTCAGGCAGAGAAAAACAATGGGGAACCAACGAAACATAATTCCCATTATCACCTAAACCGCCGCCCAATGCAATCCGGCAATTCCCCTAGGGCACCGCTAGCCAAATCCTTGATATAAATGACCGGGGCAGCGAGCTCCAAGCATTGAGGTACTCGATTACTCCGGCAAGCCCACACGCTCTATTGACTTTGGCCGGCTTTGAACGAAACCTGTTCCCCATGCAAGGCTACCTTGATCTGCTGCGGCTGGTGATGGACCAGGGCGAAGACCGTTCCGACCGGACCGGCACCGGCACCCGCAGCGTCTTTGGCGCGCAGGCCCGCTTTGGGCTGCGGGACACCTTTCCCCTCCTCACAACCAAGAAAATCCACTGGCGCTCAGTCGTTTACGAGTTGCTATGGTTTCTCAGGGGCGACACCAACATCCGCTACCTCAACGACAATAAAGTCACCATCTGGGACGAGTGGGCGGACGAAACCGGCAGCCTCGGCCCGGTTTACGGGGCGCAGTGGACCCGCTGGCAGTGCCCGGACGGGCGCCAGGTCAACCAACTCGACGAGTTGATAGACAATTTAAAAAACAAGCCCCACAGCCGCCGCCACATCGTCTCGGCCTGGAACGTGGCCGACCTGCCCGACGAGAGCAAGCCGCCGCACGTCAACGCCGCCGAGGGCAAGATGGCCCTCCCTCCGTGCCACACGATGTTCCAATTCTATGTCTCACAGGACGGCGGCCTCAGTTGCCAGCTCTACCAGCGCAGCGCGGACCTCTTTCTGGGCGTCCCCTTCAACATCGCCTCCTACGCGCTGTTCACCTGCATGGTCGCGCAGGTGGCCGGGCTGCGCCCGAAGGAGTTCGTCCACACCTTCGGCGACCTGCACCTCTACAGCAACCACTTCGAGCAGGTGGAAAAACAGCTCGCCCGCGAGCCGCGCCCCCTGCCCCGCCTCAAGCTCAACCCCGCCATCACCCGGCTGGAAGACTTCGACTACGCCGACGTGGAACTGCTCGGCTACGACCCGCACCCCGGGATCAAGGCCCCGATCTCCGTCTAAGCCCCAACCTCAACCCGCGAACGACTCATGCCGCTGCCCGCCTCCGCCATCAAGCCCTGGAAAGCCATCGTCGCGATGGCCGACAAGAACCGTGCCATCGGCCTCAACGGCGGGTTACCCTGGCGCATTCCGGCCGACCTCGCTTTTTTCAAACGAACCACTCTCGGCCACACCGTGGTCATGGGGCGGCGCACGATGGAGGAAATCAAAAAGCCCCTCCCCCGCCGCGACAACGTAGTCATCACCAGCCAGCGGGGCCTGCCCGCAACGGGCTTCCAGATTATCCACAGCCTGGACGAGCTCGACGGCCTCGCGCCCAAGGGTGACCTGTTTATCATCGGGGGCGCCCAGCTTTACGCCGAGACCCTGCCCATGTGCGCCACGCTCTTTCTCACCCACGTCAAGGGTGACTACGCGGGCGACACCTTTTTGCCGCCCTTCGAGCAGCTTTTTGATCCGGTCGAAACCTTGCAGGAAGACGACGAGATCAAAATCATCCGCTACCGCAACAAGGCGCTTTTGCCGGAGAGTTAAGCAAGCGCACCACAGACCGGTCGCGCCCGCACGCCGTCCCGGCCGTTGCCGTCATTTAGCCGCCAGCCCCCACCGCCCATGAAATCCTACCGCAAGGAACTCTGGTTCAACATCCCGCAACGCCGCCAGTTGATCAACATCACCGGCGAAGTCGAAGCCGCCCTGCGCGAAAGCGGCATCCAGGAGGGCCTCTGTCTGGTCAACGCCATGCACATCAGCGCCAGCGTCTTTATCAACGACGACGAATCCGGCCTCCACGCCGACTTCGAGCGCTGGCTGGAAAAACTCGCCCCCGAAAAGCCCCACGACCAATACGCCCATAATGGCTACGAGGACAACGCCGACGCCCACCTCAAGCGCACCATCATGGGCCGTGAAGTCACCGTCGCCGTGACCGAGGGCCGTCTCGACTTCGGCCCGTGGGAGCAGATCTTTTACGGCGAATTTGACGGCAAACGCAAAAAGCGCGCCCTCATCAAAATCATCGGCGCCTAGGCAGGACAGAGTCCTGCACCTGTGATGCTCACGCATCACTGATGCCGTCGCCTTGGCGACGGCATGGGCAACGGTGATTGACGCCAACTCAAACGAACTTCGCATATCCCACACAGGTAGGGGGCGAAACCCGTAGGCAAATTAGTATTGACTGCGAGCGATGGGGCACAGCCCCATCCAGATACGCAGCATCCCGGGTGAAGGGTGCGCCCTTCAGAAGCCGCCGAAGCTGCCTTGATAGACGCCGAGCGCAACGGTGATGATGGCCAGCGCGGCCAGCGTGACCTTGTGCGGGAGGCAAACCTTGATTGGTTCAAGCTTCTCCTCCTTGCCCTCGGGCCAGGATTGCTCCTGGAAGAAGGCTTCGCGCATCCAGCCAAAGTAGTAGTAGATCGAGATCACGACCCCGGTGATGGCCACGGCGAGCAGGACGTACAGATTCGCCTGGAACGCGACAACGAAGAGAAACACCTTCCCGATGAAACCGGCCAAGGGCGGAATCCCGGCCAGCGAACCGAGCCCGACGGCAAGCACACCGGCAAGGAAGGGCTGACGTTTGGCCAGATGCACGTAGTGGTCGATTTCCTGGTTTTCGTCGTCCACCCCGGCCACCTGCGCCATGACGCCGAAGACCGCGAAGGAACCGAAAAGGTAGGTGAAAAGGTAGAAGATAATCGCCCACGAAGCCAGTTCGACACCTTCGGCCAGGGCCACGATGCCCAGCAAGAGATAACCGGCGTGCGCGATCCCGGAAAGGCCCATCACGCGCTTGACGTTGCGCTGGCCCAGGGCGGTCAGATTCCCAAAGAGGATCGTCACCACCGCGATGGCCGACAGGAGCGGCACGACCAGTTCCTTCATCGGGCCGAAGGGGCCGACGATCAGGTTGATCAGGATGATGAAACCGGCGGCCTTGGAGGAAACGGCGAGGAAGGCCGTCACCGGCGTCGGCGCACCTTGGTAAACGTCGGGGATCCAGATCTGGAACGGGACCGCCCCGATCTTGAAGCAGATGCCGCACAGCACCATGACGACCCCGATTTTGGCCAGGACGTTGTCCGGGTTGAGGGCGAGGAACTGCTCCAGCGCGAGGAAATTCAGCGAATCCTGCGAATACGCGGGCAGGCTCGGATCACCGGCGACGCCGTAGAGCAGAACGATCCCGAAGAGCAGGATAGCCGTGCTGGTCCCGCCGAGGACAAGATATTTTAAACCGCCTTCGAGCGAGAAGATACTATTACGCCCATAGCTGACGAGCACGTAGAAGCCGATAGTCACCGTTTCCAGCGCCACGAAGAGCATGACGAAATTCGAGCTCTGCCCCAGCAGCATGAGAGCCGCCGTCACGATCAGCGTCAGGCAGTAGAACTCCATCCGGGGCAGCGTCCGCTGCTTGCGCAGGTACACCATCCCCAGCCAGCACACAAGGATCGAAGCCAGCAGGAAAAACACCCGCATCACGTCGCCAAGCATAGTCGGCATAATCATCCCGCCAAAGAGCAGGCGGCTGTCGCTGAAACCGCCGCACAGGCGCGACATCAGCGCGATAAAGATCCCGATCTGCCCACCGATGGCGGCAAGGGGGACGGCCCGCTCCCGAAACTTCCCACCGAAGAGGTCGATCAGCAGGACGAGAATCGCCAGCAGGACGAGCAGGATTTCCGGCCAGAGGGCTGACCACTGGTTGGTGGAGGCGAATTGCTCCGAAAGCTGAGTCAGAAGTTCCTTGTTCATGATGCCGACTCCTGGTTGTCATGACCGGCGGGCGCAGTGGCCGCTTCGGGCGCGACGGTGGAGAGTACGCGGGGCTGGTAGGCGGGTTCGCTCATCAGTTGCTCGTCAATCGAGTTGGAAATCGCACGCGGCCACAGGCCGACCAGCACGAGTCCGAGGAAAAGGATAATCGCGGGAATGCGCTCGGCGCGGGTGATGTCGCCGATGGTCTTGCCCTCCGAGGCCTTCGCGAAGGCGGCGGACGGCGGCCCCATGAAGATCGCGGCGGCGGCACGCAGGCCGTAAACCGCCGAGATGACGATCCCGGCCACAGCCGGAGCCACCGCCCAGGCGTGTTCTTTCCACAGGGCCATGAAGATCGTGAACTCGCCCCAGAAGTTGGCGAAACCGGGCAGGCCGACGCTGGCCATGCTCGCGGCGACGAAGAACCCGGCCAGAATGGGGGCCTTCATGCCGAGGCCGCCCATGTCGCGCATGTCGTAGGTGCCGGTGCGCGCATAGACCGCCGAGGACAGCAGGAACATCAGCGCCACGGACAGGCCGTGCGCGAACATCAGGATGACCGCGCCCCCGATCCCGGCCACTGACAGCGTGGCGACCCCGAGGAAAATGTACCCCATGTGCATGACCGAGCTGTACCCGACCATGAGCTTGAGGTCGCGCTGGGCGATGGTGACGAAGCCGATGAAAAGGATATTCCCCAGCGCGAGCCAGATCAGGAGCGGATTCCATTCAATCGCACCCACCGGCAGCAGCGGCACGGCAATTTGCACCAGCCCGTAGAGGCCGAACTTTTTCAGCACCCCGGCGTGGAGCATGGCGTTGGCCGTGGGGGCGGCGGCGTAACCGCGCGGGGCCCACGAGTGGAAGGGGAAAAGCGAAACCAGGATGCCGAAGCCGAAGAGCAGCAGCCCGAAGATGTTGTGCTGGAGCACGTCGGGGAGGCTGTTGGCGGCCACGTAGTCGCGCAGCGCGATCAGATCGAAGCCGGTCCAGTCCGAGGCCTTGTAGATGTAGATCAGCCCGAGCAGCGAGAGCATCGCGCCCAGCGTCAGGTACACCGTCATCTCCATCGCAGCCGAGCGGCGCCCGGCCCCGCCCCAGATGCCGATCATGATAAAGGTCGGGATCAGCGCCAGTTCGTGGAAGAAGTAGAAGAAGAAAATGTCAATCGAGGCGAAGACCCCCATCAGCCCGCCCTGCATGACTAGCAGGAGCAGCAGGTACTGCGGAAGGCGCTCGGCCTTCGAGCTGATCGCCTGCCAGCCGGCGGCGAGCCCCACGATCCCGGCCAGCAGAAACAGCGGCGCGGAAATGCCGTTCAACCCCAGGTAGAGGCTGATGCCGAGCGTTTCCTTGAGGCCCAGGTCGAACTGGCTCAGGTAGGCGTAACCGGCGGCGTTCTGAGTCGCCCCGGCGTATTGTCCCCACAACCACAGTGCGATTGCCGCGGGGGCCAGAAAGCCGACCCCGGCGATAATCTTCGTGACGCAGGGGCAGAGCTTTTGCCCAAAGAGCATCAGCACCGCAGCCGCCAGCGGAATGACGATGGCGAGGATTAGCAGCAAGGAATTAAAGTCCGTCATCGTAGCAATCCCAGAGCAAAGGCGCCAAAGAGAAGGACGCCGGCGATAAACCAATAAACATAACCGTGAATACTGCCCACATGGAGCGAGCGTGAAACCATCCCGACCAGCCCGGCAACCGCGCCGGTACCGCGCACGACCAGCCCGCCGATGAGGGCCGTGTCGAGGAACGCGATAAAGTCCGCGAAGCGCTGCTGGATGTGGGTAACATAGAAGTCGTAAACATCGTCAAACCAGCCGTGGCGTTCGAGCACATGGTAGAGCCCCGGCGCCTTGGCCTGGAGGCGGTCCTGCGACGGCCCGCGTCCGTAGAAGAAGAAGGTGAAGAGGAAACCGGCCACGATACAGCCGATGCTCAGCCACTCAACCCAGTGCGCGCCGGACTGCTCAAAGAGGTGGTGCGCCGCTTCCCAGCCGCCGGCGGCGTGCGAGTAGCCATCGACCATGAACTGCGCCACATCGGCGGGGATGAGGCCGTTCATGACGCCGTCGGCCCAGCCCCAGTTGTACACGAACCAGCCCGCACCCAGCGAGAGCACCCAGCCGAGCACGACCAGCGGGGCCGTCATCCACGGGCTGCTTTCATGCGCGTGCGAAGCCTTTTCCGAGTTGGGCTTGCCGAAGAAGACAACGAAGAGCATCCGGCCCATGTAGAGCGCGGTCAGGAGCGCCCCGAGCATGGTCAGCCCGAAGGCCCACGCGTAGGCGTCCCCGTGCCCGGCGGCGAATTTCCCCCAGGCGCTGGCGATGATCGTGTCCTTGCTGTAGTAACCGGCGGTAAACGGCACGGCGGAGATGGACAGCGTGGCCACGAAGAAGGCGATGAAAGTCACGGGCATTTTCTTCCACAGGCCGCCCATCTTGAACATGTTCTGCTCGTGGTGGCAGGCGTGGATGAGCGAGCCGGAGCAGAGGAAGAGCGTGGCCTTGAAGCAGGCATGCATGGCCATGTGCATGATGGCCAGCCCAGGAAAGCCCAGGCCGATGGCCGTGGCCATGTAGCCGAGGTGCGCCAGGGTCGAGTACGCGAGGCTCTTTTTGATGTCGGTCTGGCCCAGGGCGCAGAAACCGGCGAAGGCCGTCATGATCGCGCCCGACCAGAGGATCCACTCCAGCGCAAAGGGCGAGAGCAGGAAGAACACCCGCACCATGAAATAGATACCGGCGGCCACCATGGTGGCGGCGTGGATGAGGGCCGAGACCGGAGTCGGGCCCGCCATGGCGTCGGTCAGCCACACCTGGAGCGGGAACTGCGCGCTCTTGCCGATGAAGCCGCACATCAGGCACAGGCCGATGCCGGTGACGACACCGCTCTGCCCGCTCTGAATCTGCGCGGTGATGGCCGAGATGTCCGCCGTGCCGTAGTAGTGGTAGGCCCAGGCGATCCCGACGAGGAAACCGAAGTCCCCCACCCGGTTGACGATAAAGGCCTTCTTGGCGGCGGCGGCGGCGTAGTCCTGATCCCAGTAGTGGGCGATCAGCATGTACGAGCTGAAGCCGACCAGTTCCCAGAACACGAACACCATGAACAGGTTGTCCGAGAGCACGATGCCCAGCATCGAAAACATGAAGATCGACAGACCGCCGAAGAAACGGCCCTTGTCCTTGTCGTCGTCCATGTAGCCCACGCTGAAGACGTGGATCCAGAAGCCGATAAAGGCCACGACGGCCAGCATGGTGGCCGCCTCGTGGTTAAAGAGAAAGCCCAGTTCGAAGCTGTAGTCCTGGCCGAGTTGCAGCCACGGGATCGAGCCCGAGATCGTCTGACCATCCCACCGCAGCAGGAAGACGAAGCTCAGCACCATGATGCCCAGAGCAGCCACCACGGACACCGCCGAGGCCCAATAGCCCCCGCGCCGCAGAAACAGGCAGATTATCCCCGCTGAGGCCAGCGGGAGTAGCAGAATGATCGCAAGCAGTTCCAGAGGGTTCATCTAGTTGCTCAGGGCGTTAAGTTCCTCGACCTGGACGGTCCGGCGTTTGCGGTAAAGGGCGACGATGATGGCCAGCCCGACAGCGACTTCAGCCGCTGCCACCGTGATGATGAAAAAGACAAACAGGTTGCCGTCCATGGTCTGGTTGTAGCGCGAAAACGCGACCAGCGCCAGGTTGACGGCGTTGAGCATGAGCTCCATGCACATGTAAATGACCAGCGTGTTGCGTCGCAGCAGCACCCCGAAAAACCCGAGGGCAAACAGCAGGCCCGCCACGAAAAGATACGCGTTGAGTCCGACTCCGCTCATGATTCCCTCACTTCCGCCTTGCGAATTTCACTGGCCGAGGGGGCACCCGATCCGGGGCCGCCCAGCCGCTTGCTCAGCACGATCACGCCGATCATGGCCACCAGCAGGAGGATTCCCGAGACCTGGAACGGCAGCATGTATTTAGTGAAAAGTCCGTAACCAAAGGCCCGCGAAGCCGTGGCATAGCCCATCGGGTTGGCCGCGCCGGGGACATCGGGGGCGGCGGCCAGGGCGGTCGCCGTCGCATCCGGACCGGTCAGGAAAAGGTAGGCCATCCCGAAGATCAGCAGCAACGTAGCCACCACGGAGGCGACGACCGAAATCGTGTCCGGGCGGAGGCGGCTGGAGCGCTCGACATCGAGCAGCATGATGATGAACAAAAACAGCACCATGACCGCCCCGGCGTACACCAGCACCTGGAGAATGGCCAGGAAGAAGGCGTCCAGCAGCAGGAACAGCGCAGCCGTGCCCACGAAGCTCACGATCATGAAAACGGCGCTGTTCACCGCATCGGGGTTGATCACCACCAATAAGGCGGCCAACACCGTCAGCGCGGAAAACAGATAAAAGAAAAAGTCATGCATAGCGTAGCGTCCCTCTCGCCCGCGGACCGTGGTCCGGCGAGCTGTGAAAGTCTCAGTATCGGCTTTGCCCTTTCAAGTCAAAATCCCTTCAGATTCAGTTAATTAGTCCTAGTGATGGCCTCCGGCGGCGGCGCGTTCGGCGGCCTCTTTCTTCTTGTCCCACTTGTAGTGCTCATCGGGCAGCGTACCGCCCAGCTCGTAAAGCTTCTGCTTGTGGTAAACCAGCTCCTCGCGCGAGGTGCCGACCAGCGAATAAATATCCTGCAGGAAGATCGCCTCCTCCGGACAGACTTCCTGGCACATGCCGCAGTAGATGCAGCGCAGCATATTGATCTCGAAGTCCTGCGGGGCCTTTTCCACGTGAGCGGTCTCGCTGACCTCGGGGATCTCGCCCGGGGTGATGCGTATGGCCTTCGGCGGGCAGACGAACTCGCACAACTGGCACGAGACGCACTTTTCGCGGCCGTTGGGGTCCTTCACCAGCGTGGGCACGCCACGGTAGCCCTCCGGGATCGGCGGGCGTTCCTCCGGGTACTGGAGCGTGACCTTCGGCTTGAAGAAGTTTTTTAACGTGATTCTGAGCCCGCCGAGGATTTGCGGCAGGTAGGTCTTCTCAAAGAAAGTGAGCGGTTTGCGTTCGACGACTTTGGACATGGCTGATGAGAAGTTCCTGGGTGATTAGGGAAGCGCCCGGTCGATGATGGCGGGGGCGTTGTCGATCGTCACGAAAGTATCCCAGGCGGCGATGAAAATCGCGTAGAAGATGATGCACACGAGGGCCAGCGGAATGAGGTACTTCCATCCGATGGTCATAACCTGGTCGTAGCGGAAGCGCGGAAGCGTCCAGCGCACCCAGATGAAGAAAACCATCAGGGCGTACATCTTGACGAGGAAGTAAATGACGCTGACGACGGAGCCGATCCAGCCCCACGAGGCCCACGGGTTGGCCACCCAATCCGGCAGGAAGCCGAAGGTTGGCAGGAACTGCCAGCCACCAAAGAACAGCAGCGTGAACACCGCCGAGCCGACCACCATGTGGGCGTACTCCGCCGTGAAGTACAGGCCGAACTTGAAGCCGCCGTACTCGGTGTGGAAACCGCCGACCAGTTCGGTCTCGGTCTCGGGCATGTCGAAGGGCAGGCGGTTGGTTTCGGCGAAAAGCGCGGTCAGGTAAATGAAGGCCGGGACCGGCATCCAGAACGCCATCCACAGGTCCTGCTGGGCGGTGACGATATTGAACAGCGTCAGGTCGCCAAGGCCGCCCACCCCGCCGTTGGGGCCGTTGGCCCACATCAGCACCGGCAGGATGCTCATGCCCATGGCCAGTTCGTAGGAGATCATCTGCGCCGAGGAGCGGATACCGCCGTAGAAGGGGTATTTACTGTTCCCGGCCCAGGCGCCCAGCACGATGCCGTAAACGCTCAGCGAGCTGATAGCCAGGATGAAGAGGATGCCGATATCGACATCGGCCAGGACCAGCGGATTGGCCTGCCCGTCGATGAAGTACACCCCGAAAGGCAGCACCACGACCGTGACCAGCGCCGGGATCAGCGACAGGCACGGAGCCACCACGTAGTAAATCTTTTTTACGTGGGCGGGCATGGGCTCCTCCTTGAAGAGGAACTTCAGGCCGTCAGCCGGGAGCTGAAAAATGCCCAGCTTGACCAGCGCGCGCCCGAGCACGGGGATGTCCGAAATGCCCGGAATGGCCGCACGGTTAGGCCCGATACGCCCCTGGATCCAACTGGCGATCTTGCGCTCGGCCATGACGGAGTAACCGGCAATCGTCATGGTGACGACAACCACCAGCACGGCGTAAATCACTTTCAGTATGATATCGATCCAGTCCATGACTTAAAGGTTAGCGGTGGCTGCCGCCAGTTCGGCCTTGGGCTCGTAGTGCCAGCCGGGGCCTTCGCAGAACGGCAGGTCGGCGTATGCCGAGCCGTCGAGCAGAAGGCCGGTTTCGGGAATCTTGGAGAAATTCACGTCCTTGAGGATGTCCACCGTCTCGTTCAGGTGCTCCCAAATCTGCCCCAGCGTGGGGCGGCAGGGCGCGCCCCCGGCACACTCGGCCAGAAGGGCGTCGAGCACGAACACGTCCGGCATCAGCCCCGCCGGGCCAGGCACGGCCTGGTAGAACTTCTGCAGGCGGAACTGCTGGTTGATAAACGTGCCGGTCTTTTCGAAAACCGTCAGCGTTGGCAGCAGCACGCGGGCCAGGTCGGTGGTGGCGTTGCGGTGCGTGCCGAGGTAAACGACATTCGCCTTTTTCAGCAGGTCGGCCGGGATGCCCGCCGCGACGAGATCCTCGCCATAGCTGACAATGGTCGCTACCTCACCGGCTTCGAGCTGGGCGCGGAGCTGATCCAACTGAGCCACGGGAAGCTCGTTAATCAGCCCGGTAACGAGGCCGCCGCGCACATTCGGCGTGCGGTCGTTGGTGATCAGGCGTCCGTCGCCCTCCTCCGCGTGGCTGACAAACGTGACCGAGCCGGGCTCCTTGGCGACGAGCTTGCCAAACATGGCCTGCTCCTCGACGCTGAGGTGGCCCGAGGCGACGTAGGCGACCGAACCGAGCTGGATCAGCTCACGGGCGCGCAGGACAGCGTTGCCCAGAGAGGCGACCTGCCCGTCGATGCGGAAGCGCTGCATGCGGTCTTCGGCCTCGACGAGTTTGTAAAGCATCCGGCCCGAGTCGGTCATCCAGGTATCGTTGACCTCGTCGTTGCGGCGCGGAGTCACGCGGTAAAGCTTGCCCTCGCGGCTCCAGACCTCGGTGTTCACGCCCGCGCTACTCTCGGTGCAGATGGACTTGGTCGGTTTGAGGAACCACACGCGCATCTTGAAACGGAAATCCGTGCTCGTGAGCGCGCCCACCGGGCAGATGTCCACGGTGTTGAGCGAGTAATTGCTGTCAAGCTGGGTGCCGGGATAACAAGTCAGCGTGTTGTGGCTGCCCCGCTCGGTGAAGCCGAGAACCGGGTTCTTGTCGATCTCGGAGCAGAAGCGCACGCAGCGCGAGCACAGGATGCAGCGCTCGTCGTCGAGGGTGACGCGCGGCCCCAGCACGGTGCGCTTGGGCTTGACGTTTTTCTCCTCCACGTAGCGGCTGAACCCGCGTCCGTAGTCGGTGGCAAACTCCTGCAGGCGGCACTCGCCGGCCTGGTCGCAGATCGGGCAATCCAGCGGGTGGTTGACCAGGAGGAACTCCATCACGCCCTCGCGACAGCTCTTGGTCAGGTCGCTCTGGGTCTTGATGTGGACCCCGGGCGTGGCCTTGCTGGCGCAGGCGATGGCGGGCTTGGGCATCCAGCCGATCTTCTGCTTGCCGGTGTCGTCGTCCATGATGGGCTCGCCGGTGGCGCGGTCGCGCATCGGCATCCCCATCTCCACCAGGCACATGCGGCAGTTACCCGACACCGAGAGGTGCGGGTGGTAGCAGTAATGCGGGACTTCAACGCCGACGCTTTCGCAGGCATCCACCAGGTTCATCCCATCGGGAACCTCGAAGTCTTTGCCATCAATGTTGATGGTCACCAATTTGGGCTGTCCGTTCTCTGACATGGGAAAGTAGCGCTTAGATCAGCGGGTATCCGTTCGGGTTGTAGCGGCCTCGACCGTCACCCTGATGGGCGATCTTGTCCAGGTACTCGTCCTTGAATTTGTTGTAGTGGCTCTGCACCGGCCAGGCAACGGCCTCACCGTGGGCGCAAATGGTGCGGCCCTCGATCTGGTCGGCGATGTTTTTCATCAGATCCACGTCTTCGGGGCGGGCGTGCCCGCAGGTCATGCGGGTCGTCATCTTGTTCAGCCACAGGGAGCCTTCGCGGCAGGGCGTACACTGGCCGCAGCTCTCGTGGCCGTAGAAGGCCATGAGGTTGGCGATGACCTCCATCATGTCGGTCGAGTCGTCCATGACGATGGAGCCGCCGGTCCCCAGAAAGGTGCCGCAGGCGCGCAGGCTGATGGCGTCGAGCGGGATGTCTTCCACGCCCCAGTCAAAGGGTTCGCCGGTGTTCGGGTGTTTTCCCGTGAAGCGTTCACCGAAACGAAGGATCTTGGTCGAGGAACCGCCGGGGATGAGCGCCTTGAACTTGCGGCCCGGCAGCGGGCCGCCGCACAGATCGTACAGAAGCTCGCCAAAGGTGGCCGATCCGGCTTCGATCTCGTAGTAGCCGGGGCGCTGCACGTGGCCGCTGACGCCGAAAATGTGGGTGCCGGTGTCGCCCTTGACCCCGATCTTCGCGAACTCCGTCCCGCCCATCTCGATGATGTGCTTCACCTGCGAGAGGGTTTCGACGTTGTTGACGATGGTCGGGCACTGGTACAGGCCGAGCACGGCGGGGAAGTACGGGGGCTTGATGCGCGGGTAGCCGCGTTTGCCTTCGAGGGACTCGATCAGGCCGGTTTCCTCACCGCAGATGTAGGCCCCCGCGCCGCGGTGGACCACGATGTCGCAGGAGTAGCCGGAGCCGCAGATGTCCTCGCCGATGAAGCCCTTGGCGCGGGCCTCCTCAATGGCGGTTTCCAGGATGCGCGCCCCGTTGATAAACTCGCCACGGATATATATAAAGGCCTGCTTGGCCTGGATGGCGTAGGCGGAAATTGCCATGCCCTCGATCAACTGGTGCGGGTCCTGATAAATGATTTGGCGGTCCTTGAAAGTACCCGGCTCGGATTCGTCGGCGTTGCAGACGAGGTAGATGGGCTTGCCGGACTTGCGGTCGAGGAACTTCCACTTCATGCCGGTGGGGAACCCTGCCCCACCCCGCCCGGTCAGCCCGGAGTCGAAGACTTCCTTGCACAGATCCTCGGGCTTGGCCTGGAGCGCTTTCTTGAGCACCTCGTAGCCGCCATTGCGCAGGTAGCAGTCGATGTCCGCGGTGTAGCCGGGCTCATCGACGTGCTTGTAAATTATTCGGCGTTCCTGAATGGCCATTACTATACGTAGAAATGTTTAACCTTTATAGGCTGGTGTGCCCGGTTCGGGCGCAGTGCGGGCGGTTACGGGGTCGGCGGATGCGGCCTCCTTGATGCGGGCGATCAGCTCTTCGAGTTGCTCGGGACCACAGTTCTCGTAAAGGCGGTCATCGACCTGGACGACAGGCCCCTTTCCGCAGTCGGCGATGCACTCGACAAACTCAATCGTGTAGTTGCCGTCCTCGGAGGTGCCCCCGCGCTTGCAGGCCAGTGCTTCTTCCAGCTTTTCGCAGGTCTTGTAAGCGCCGTTGAGCGCGCACGAGAGCGTGCGGCAGACTTTTACATGGACCTTGCCGATGGGCTTGCGACGGAACATCGGGTAGAAGCTGACGACTTCGAGCACCTTCATGGGCTCGATCTCAAGCTTGGCGGCAATCCACTTCATGGCCTCATCCGAGAGGTAGCCCTGGTCCTCCTGGACCAAGTGGCACAGCGGCAGCGTCAGGCTGCGCTTGTCCGGGTACTTCGGAAAGAGCGATTCGATTTTTTGCAGAGTTTCAGGCGCAAGGTCCATGATGAATAGCAAATCGTTTAGCGGTCGCACTCGCCCATGACGAAGTCGAACGAGCCGAGAACAACGGGGATGTCCGACATCATCATGCCGGGCAGGAGTTTGGGAAGGATGCTCAGCGAGCAGAAGCTGGCGCCGCGAATGCGCAGACGGAAGGGCACCCCGCCGCCCTTCGAGCAAATGTAAAATCCGAGCGCGCCCTTCGGGTTTTCAGCCTCGAAATAGACCTCGCCGGCCGGGATCTGCGGCCCCTCAGTCACGATCATGAAGTTCTGGATCAGCTCCTCCATGCTGGTGAGCACCTTGTCCTTCATCGGCTTGAAAATCTTCTTGGCGTCTTCGGCGTACCAGGGGCCGTCGGGCATTTTTTCGATGGCCTGGCGGACGATCTTCGCGCTCTCGCGCATCTCGACCAGACGCACCAGGTAGCGGTCGTAGCAGTCACCAACCGAGCCGATGGGCGTCTCAAAATCGTAGTTCTCGTAGCCCAGGTACGGACGGTCGCGGCGCAAGTCCACATCCACCCCGGATGCGCGCAGGTTCGGCCCAGTGAAGCCGTAGCTGATCGCGTCCTCCTTGGAGATGACGCCAATGTCCTTCGTGCGGTCGAGGAAAATCTTGTTGCGCGTCAGCAGGTTGTCGATCTCGTCGATGGCCGGTCCGAGCTGGTTGAGAAACTCGTTCACGCGACCCAGCCAGCCCTCGGGGATGTCCCGGGCCAGCCCGCCGATGCGGGTGTAACTGTTGGTGAAGCGCGCTCCGGTCAGCTCTTCAAAGAGCGTGTAGAGCTTTTCGCGCTGGGTAAAGGTATAGAGGAAGACCGTCATCGCTCCGGTATCCATCCCGTAAACGCCCACGCCGAGCAGGTGCGAGGCCAGGCGGGCCAGTTCGCAGCAGATGAGGCGGATCGTCTCGCAGCGCGGCGGCACCTGGAGCCCGGCCAGCTTCTCCACCGCGATGGCGTAGCAGACGTTGTTCGACAGTGGTGCGAGATAGTCCAACCGGTCCGTGTAAGGCACGAACTGGTTGTAGGTCATGTTCTCGGCGATCTTTTCGTCCCCGCGGTGCAGGTAGCCGATGACCGGGTCGCAACTGAGGATATAGTCGCCGTCGAGTTCGAGCTTGAGCCGCAGCACCCCGTGCGTAGCCGGGTGCGAGGGCCCCATGTTCAGCGACATGGTTTCGCCCTGAAAATCGTCTTCCTGGTCGGCGGTCCGGCGGGCGACGTCGCCCACGGCAATTTCTTTAATTTGGGTCGGCATGGTAGGTTCAGCTCTCGGAGGGCTTCTCCTTCTGTTCGGTCCAGCTCTGGTCGGCGGCCCGGGGTTCGCGGTCGGACATTTCCCCGCTCTGGGGCGAGTGGAAGGGTCCGCCCATCTGGGGAGCGGCGATCACTTTGGCACCAGGCGCGGCCTGGGCCACGTCGGCAGCGGGAAATTCGGTCTCGATCCCCGCCAGCGGAAACTCCTTACGCAGAGGAAAGTACGGATAGCTGTCCCACATGAGGATGCGCCGCAGGTCCGGGTGGCCGGTAAATTTAATACCCAGCATGTCGTAGGTCTCGCGCTCCATCCAGTTGGCGATACCGAAGAGGCCAGTCAGGCTGGGGACTTCGGGGTTCTCATCGCCGACGCAGTCCGTGACGACGCGCACATAAAGCTTGTCCCGGGTGGAAAAGAGCTGGGCCAGCACGCTGAAGCGCGGGCTCGCCTCCTGCCCCCAGTCCACGCCGGTGGAGTCGGTCATGAGGTCGAAATGCATCTCGTCGCGCAGGAGGCGGCAGATTTCGACGTATTTATCCGTCGGCACATGAATGGCCGGGTCATCAGCGCTGGGCCGCTCGGTGGCGTAATCGAAGCGCTTGAGCAGGTCTTGAAGCAGTGTTTCTGGCGTCATCAGTGGGAGGCCGAAGTTGCGATGGCCTTGGGGGCCGGGTGCATGTCGCGCTTGAGCAGGTTGGAGACCGAACGCTCGTGCGAGATCTTATCCTGTAATTTCATGAGGGCGTCGAGCAGGGCTTCGGGGCGCGGAGGACAGCCGCTGACGTAAACGTCCACCGGCACAATCCGGTCCACGCCCTGGAGCACCGCGTACGAGCGGTACATCCCGCCGGTGGAAGCACAGGCCCCCATCGCGACAACCCACTTGGGCTCGGGCATCTGGTCGTATATGCGGCGCACGACCTCGGCCATCTTATAAGTGACGGTCCCGGCCACCAGCATGCAGTCCGCCTGCCGGGGGGAAAAACGTGTCACCTCCATGCCGAAACGGCTGATGTCGAATCGCGACGCCGCCGTTCCCATAAATTCAATCGCGCAGCAGGCAAGGCCCATGGGCATCGGCCAGACCGAATTTTTGCGTACCCAGTTAATCACCGCATCCAACCGGGACACGATGACTTCCCCCTCTACCTTGCTGTTGTAGCCGTATGAAGCCTCCGAACTCATAAAAAACCCCTCCTTCCCTAGGGAGCACTCCCCCCGGAATCAAACCTAATTAAAAATTTTATCTGCCTTGAGCAAGACACAGCCTGAACATAAGGCAATTTTATAGTTCACACAAGGCCACCTGAACAAGTTGGGGAAATTGTTCGCTTTGGGATTGACTCGTCCCCGCCGCGATGACTGACTCCCCGCTTCTTCGGAATGGAGAGGTGACAGAGTGGCCGATTGTGCATCCCTGGAAAGGATGTGTGCGGGTAACTGCACCGAGGGTTCGAATCCCTCCCTCTCCGCCAAATTTCTGTCCTGCCCTTCTCCGAAGGGCTTTTTTATTAGCAAGTTACGAAGTGCGAACGCCTTGCTCCACGACACTTTTGAATCCCCCGTACCCTTCAGTTCGACGAAATACGCCTCGTAATAATAATAGGGGCTGACCTAGCTAAGAGAGTTTGTCTGCGTCTCGAACCCAGTGTTTAAGCTGGCTGAGGAGCTGTTTGTGGTTGCCTGCGTTAAAGCGCCATTCACACTCCTTGAGAAACCAATAGAAATTGTCGGGTTTGATGCCGTTGAAGCGCCGCATGTGGCGCTTGGCCTGGTTCCAAAAGTTCTCGATGCCGTTGATATGGTTTTGTCTGTCAGCAAAGAGGGTTGAGTGGTTGATTCGCATGTGGTGGAAGTCGCCAACATCAAGGGCGTTGTAGGCCTGGAAGGTATCGGTGTAAACGATGCTGTCTGGCTTAACCTTCTGCTTGATGATCGGCAAGATCGTTTCGGTTTTCGAGTTGGGGATAATCGCCGTGTAAACCTTCCCACCCCGCTTGAGTAGGCCGAATACAGCCACTTTACCTGCGGCACCTCGGCCCCGCTTGCCCTTGCGTGCGCCACCGAAATAACTCTCGTCGGCCTCGACTTCGCCGCACAGCTCATAGCTGGGAAGCTTCCCAGCTATGAGCTGTCGCAAGCGCATGTAAAAGCTGATCGATGTGTTGCGATGTACGCCAACGATCTCAGCGGCTGCACGTGCTGTTGTCCCTGCCACAAAGTGCTCAATCAATCGCTGCTGCTTGTAAGAGCTGAGCCTGCTTTTTCTTTCATACATTGCTGATAAACTAAGAAGGTTTTACGTCCTTAGCTAGTGTTGTGTTAGCTAAGTTCTTGCTAAAACTATCATATGGTTCATGTTGTGTTGATGCCACGCCCAGGACGCCCGAGTGAGCCGATAGATTTGAACGATTCGGACCGCACAGAGCTTGAGCGCTTGAGCCGTGCGCGCAAGAGTGCCCAGGGCATAGCGACTCGCGCCAAGGCCGTGTTGTTGAGCTCTGAGGGCCTTACGGATACGGCAGTTAGTAAGCAAGTGGCCTTGAGTCATGTGAGCGTAGGCAAGTGGCGCAAACGCTTTATTGAGCATGGCATCGAGGGGCTCACAGATGCTCCGCGCGGCGGTCCGCCACGCCGCATCAGTGACGATAAAGTGGCCGAGGTCCTGCGGTTGACGCTGGAAACTACCCCCAAAAACGCCACGCATTGGAGCACCCGTTCTATGGCCCAGCGGGCAGGCATCAGTAACGAACGCGTCAGCGTCATCTGGCGTACCTTTGGGCTGCAACCGCACCGCAGCGAGACCTTTCAACTCTCCACCGATCCGTTTTTTGTCGAGAAGGTACGCGACGTGGTCGGGTTATACACCAGCCCGCCCGCCAACGCCCTGGTGCTCTCGGTGGACGAAAAAAGCCAGTGCCAGGCACTTGAACGCTCCCAGCCGATCCTGCCCCTAATGCCCGGAGTGCCTGCCCGACAGACTCACGATTACTTTCGCCACGGCACCACCACACTCTTTGCCGCCCTCGATATCAAAACCGGACAGGTCATGGCCCAGTGCCGCAAGCGCCACACCTCAAAAGACTTCCTGGCCTTCCTCAACAAAATCGACGCCACCGTCCAGGCAGAGTTGTACCTGCACATCATCGTTGATAACTACGCTACTCACAAAACCAAAGCGGTGCGCGATTGGCTCGTTGCTCATCCGCGCTGGCACTTTCACTTCATCCCAACCCACTCAAGCTGGCTTAATCAAGTCGAACGCTTCTTTGCCAAAATCACCCTCGATATCATCCGTAGAGGTTCTTTCTCAAGCCTGCCTCAATTGCGAAAGGCCATACTCGAATACATCGACGAAAATAACCAAAATCCAAAACCGTTCAACTGGACCGCATCACCGGAAGAGATTTTCCAGAAAATCAATCAATTTTGCAATAAACTTAGCTAACATAACACTAG